>DATLZF010000113.1:0-2703 GCA_035574135.1 Candidatus Methylomirabilota bacterium | reverse complement strand
ACGAGCCGGGCAGCACGGCCGCCCGCCTGCGGACGCTGTTCGACGAGTTGCGGCCGGAGATCGTGCGTCTTCTCGGTCCGGCTCTGGAACGCTCCCGCTCGGTGCCGGCCGATCTGCTGCTGGGGGATTATCCCGTGGCGGCCCAGCAGGCCTTCAATCGCGAGGTGGCATCGGCTCTCGGGTTCGACTTCGACGCCGGCCGGATCGACACCACCACGCATCCGTTTTGCTCGGGATTGGGGCCGGGGGACTGCCGGCTGACGACGCGCTACGATGAAAGGGACTTCAGCGTGTCCCTGTACGGGGTGTTGCACGAGGCCGGACACGGGCTCTACGACCAGGGCCTGAACGCCGAGGACCATGGCACGCCGGCGGGCAGCGCCGCGTCGCTCGGCATCCATGAGTCGCAATCCCGACTCTGGGAAAACCACGTCGGACGAAGCGAGGACTTCTGGAATCACTGGTATCCGGCCGCCTGCCGGCACTTCCCGGCGCTGAAACGGTTCACGCCGGTGCAGGTCGCAGCGGCGTTGAACCGCGTGGCGCCGTCGTTCATCCGCGTTGAGGCGGACCAGGTGACGTATGATCTGCACGTGATCCTGCGTTTCGAGGTCGAGTTGGGCATGGTGGAGGGCGCCCTGAAGGTGCGGGATGTGCCGGCGTATTGGAACGAACGATTCGAGGCGCTGTTGGGATTGAAAGTGCCGGATGATCGGCGTGGCTGCCTGCAAGATATTCACTGGAGCCTGGGGAGCCTCGGCTATTTCCCGACCTACACGCTGGGCAACCTCAACGCGGCGCAACTGTTTCACGCGGCCCTGCGGGATGTGCCCGCCCTGGCGGCGGAGCTGCGGCAGGGCGAATACGGAAGCTTGCTCCGCTGGCTGCGGGTCAAAGTGCATGGCGCGGGCCAGCGCTACGGGCCTGAGGAGCTGATGCGGCGCGCCACGGGCGAGCCCACGCGCGCGGCGTATCATCTGGATCACCTGCAACGGAAGCTGGGCGCCCGTTGAGCGCGCAGCGGGGTGGCGGAGAATGGAGGGAGCGGGATCCGAAGCGTCCCAGGCCGGCCTCTTTCACCCGCCGGGGCGCAGGAATTTGATGCAGACGGGCGAGGGGGCCTCGATTTTGGCGCCGGTCGGTTCGAGGGCGCCGGACTTCGGGTCGATGCGAAAGACCACGATCGTGTCGGAGGATTGGTTGGCGGCGAGCAGAAAACTGCCCGTGGGATCGATGCCGAAGTTGCGGGGCGTTTTCCCCTGGGTGGGTTCGTTTTCGACCGGGGTCAGGGTGCCGGTCTTCTGGTCAATGGCAAACACGGCGATCGTATCGTGTCCCCGATTGGAGCCATAGAGAAACTTCCCCGAGGGGTGGACCTGCACTTCGGCGGTGCTGAAGCCCGGCTGATGCGTCTCGCCGGGGGGCAGGGTTGAGATGGTTTGGGCTGTTTTCAATTCGCCGGTCTTGGGATCGCAGCGAAAAGCGGTGACGGTGCAATCGAGCTCGTTGATCACGTAGGCGAAGCGGCCGTTGGGATGGAAGGCGAAGTGACGGGGACCGGCGCCCGGCTTCACGCGGACGAAGGGCGGCTGCGCCGCAACAAGACTGCCCCCGGCAGAATCGAAGCGGTAGATCAGAACGCGATCCAGGCCGAGATCCGCGGCGTAGGCGAAGCGATTGGCCGGGTCCAGATTGATGGAGTGGGCGTGGGGCTCCTTTTGGCGCTGAGGATTCACGCTCGATCCGGTGTGCTGGATGACAGCGCTGGCCGGCTTGAGCCGGCCGTCCTTCTCGAGGGGCAGGGCTGCCACATTGCCACCCCCGTAGTTGGCCACGAGCACGTTGCGGCCCGCGCGGTCCACCACCAGATGACAGGGGCCGGCGCCGCCGGAGGGCTGCTGGTTGAGGAGTTGAAGGCGGCCCGTGCCCCGGGCGATGGCAAAGGCGCTGATGGCTCCTGTCGGTTGGTCCTGAAACCGCCCCACCTCGTTGGCCGCGTAGAGGAACCGGCCTGAGGGATGGAGTGCGAGGAAAGAGGGACTCGGCGTTTCGACAGCCAGTTCCGCCGGCGTCAGTGCGCCCGTGTCTGCGTTGAGCCGCGAAAGATAAATGCCCTTGCTCTTGGGCCCCGTGTAGGTGCCGATGTAAACAAGCCACTCGGCTTGGGGTTCGGGCCGGCGTTCGGCGGCGTCCGACTGGGGAGTGGGCATCGCCAGCGCCCAAGCCAGGGCGATGCCCGGAAAAAGAGATGAGGATTTCATTCCGGCCGAGAAAACACGCTCGGGAGCCACTCGGCAAGTCCTCTGTCCAGCAGGGGCTGCCCAACAGCAGCCGCTCCCGAGGTGCGAGAAGGGCACTGCGTCTTCATCCGGCTCCCGGCTGTGGCCGGCCTGGGTGGCCGGCGCTCTTGCCTCTTGAAAAGCCCCCGTCTCGCCGCAGAGCGCCCGCGGCGATGGGCGCCCCCTCACGGAGAAGTCGCTTTGACTCCGACCACGGGGATGACCATCGTGTCCTCGGCGCGGGCATCCGCAGCAGCCAGGTGAAGCACGCCCCAGAACTGTTGCTCGGTGGGCGCGCTGAACTCGATCCAACCCAGAAGCACGGCGCGACCGGCGTTGAGGCTGGCGTAGAGCGGCCAATAGCCGCGCCAGGACACACCGGAGACCTGGGAGAAACGGGTGCCATCCGCCAGGCTGCCGTTGA
>DATLZF010000112.1:0-2736 GCA_035574135.1 Candidatus Methylomirabilota bacterium | reverse complement strand
GCTCAACACCTTGAGCTTCACCACAGGGGGGTCACGATCTACCCAGCCTTTCCCAGGCGTGGTCGGGTTCTTCCTTGCCCGGGTATGCCGCCGCGGGACATCCTCGCGCGCGTGACCGGCCGGTTGATGCTGAACACAGTCGTTCCTTGTGATGACAGGCTCGAGGGGGAGGCGCGATGAATGCCCTGGTCCGGGACTTTTCCGCCCACCCCCTCGTGCCGGGCAGCGTGCTGGCCTCCGTCACGGGTGATCCCCAGATGCGCAAGCTGCAGCCGCTGGATTACGGCACGCTCATCGGCTTCAACAAGCAGGGTCCGCTCGAGATTGTGGGCCACTTTCAGAACCTCGGTTTTCTGGATGACGCCCGGGCGGACAAGATTCTCGCGGCCGACCAGCAACTGACCCGGGCCTATCGCGATATTGAGCGGGCGGTGCCGGAGATCGCCGCCGTCACGGGCGCCGACGCCAAGGCGCTGCTTCGCCTGGCCCGCGCGCTCTTTGCCAGCCGGCTGATGGCGGAATACTTGGAAGTGCTCACGCCGCCGCATCTGTCCTACGAGAAAAGCCCCGGCGGCACGGTGGACCTGCTCGAAGCCATGTTCAACGCGCTGCGCCGGATCGTGGGCGGGGCGTGGTCCGTGTTCTTTCCCCGCGGCGAACCGACGCTGCTGGCCGACGTGGCTGCGCAATTCTGGGTTTCCTGCCTCCATCACACCAGGCCGGAGGACATGGTCGCGGGCTGTCGCGCCTATTTTCAGCCGCCGCACCAGGACCGCCTCCGTGCCCTTGGCCGACGCGAGGGCGGTGACCGGCGGCTGCGCGTCCGGGATGCTGTGGCGGAATACGTGGAGAGCGCGCCCGAGAAGCTCGCGAAGCTCCACGATGCCGTCGAACCAGCGGTGAAGGCGGGGTTGGATCAGGTGTTCGCGGAGATTTCGCGCATCGTTCTCAGGCTCGAATTGCCGGCTCTGGTGATTCTGTTTTACGAATTCATCGTGCAGGAGGTGTGCGAGGCCTTTGCCGGACTGGATGGCGGCGTGTCCTCGAAGGAGAACCGTTTCACCCAGTATCTGGTGGCGCAGATCGCCGACCTCTGCCGCAGCCGGCACGCCATCGGGATCGGTTCCACCGTAACAGCCGGTCCCGAGCGGTTGGAGCAAGTGCTGGCCGAGCTGGAAGAACTCGTGGGACTGGCCACCGTGAAAGAGAAGGTGCGCCAGATCGCCAGCTTCGCGCGGGTGCAGCAACTGCGGGTCACCCAGGGCCTCAACCCCATCGCCACCAGCTACCACGCCGTCTATACCGGCAACCCCGGGACCGGCAAAACCACCGTGGCCCGGCTCATGGGGCGCATCTTCAAGTCCCTCGGCATCCTGCGCCGGGGCCACGTCATCGAGTGCGACCGTTCCAGCCTTGTCGCCGAGTATGTCGGGCAGACGGCACCGCGTACCAACGCGGTCATCGACTCCGCCCTGGACGGCATCCTCTTCATCGACGAAGCCTACAGTCTTGTGCGCGACCTTGAGGACTTCGGCGCCGAGGCGCTGGAGACGTTGCTCAAGCGCATGGAGGACGACCGGGACCGATTGATCGTTATCGTGGCCGGCTACCCGGCCGAAATGCGGCGCTTCATCCAGAGCAACCCGGGATTGCACTCCCGCTTCTCCCGGTTCATCGAGTTCCCGGATTATTCGCCGCTGGAACTCTGCCGCATTTTCGGCTCGATGTGCCGGCGCAACTCGCTGGTGCTGACGCCGGCCTTGAAGGAGAAGCTCGCCCACCACTTCCAACTCCAGTGTCGCGACAAACCCGAGCATTTTGGCAACGCGCGCCTGGTGCGGAATTGCTTCGAGCAGGTCATCACCGCCCAGGCAACCCGGCTGGCCGCCGGCGGCACCATCGACCCCGGGACGCTCACCCTGCTGGAAGCAGAGGATCTCCACTCGCCGCCAGCCGACGCAGCGTGTGAGGCACACCGCAGGACGGGCGCACTCTACACGGTCGCTTGCGACCATTGTGGAGAAGTGCACCGCTGGCTGGCGGAAGCCGGCCTGCGGCTGGCGCGGTGCAACCGGTGCGGCAAGACCTTTGACGCCGAGTTCGGCTTACCCTCCGGTTCCTAGCAACCGAAACCACCCTCCCGTTGGAGGGCGAGATGGCAACGGGCCATCCGCTCGTCCGCTCGGGTGTCCCGCCTGCGAGGGGTGCGCACCCCGGGCGCGTGAAAGGGCGAAGCGTTGTCTGCGCTCCGGAGCAACGGGGGTGCGGCACGGGAGCGACGCGAGGCCAAAGCCCAGCGAAGCATTCGGTTCATTCGGCCGGCGGTTCTTCGCACAGCGCCATCTCCCGCCGGCGGTGGCGCAGCCGGCGCCAGGGTTCGGAACGCGAATGGAACAGACGGCGCTCGGCGGCCCGTACCCGCGCCGCCTCGTGCTCGGACGCAGGTGTGAGATCCTCCAGGACTTGCGGCACGGCAGCCGGCCCGATCCGGCGCTCGACGAGGGCGATGACCCGCACCGTGCGGGTGAGGTCGCCCGTGACGGCCGTGATGAGATCGCCCACCCGCACCTGGCGGGCGGGCTTGACGCGCTGGCCGGCAACGCGGACGCGGCCGAGGTGGCAGGCTTGGGCCGCCAGGGTGCGCGTCTTGTAAAGGCGCGCCGCCCAGAGCCACTTATCCATTCGCACGGGGAATGTCGGAGCCACTGGCGGACGTGGGACGCTCTTCGGCGGGGG
>DATLZF010000111.1:0-2266 GCA_035574135.1 Candidatus Methylomirabilota bacterium | reverse complement strand
ATCGCCAATCGCACCTCCAACCCGACCAACGCCACGCAACTGCCGCTCGACCTGAACCCGGACACCGATTACACGATTGTAACCCGTTACGACACTCGCACCGGCGTCAGCACGCTCTGGGTCAACCCCGCGTCCGAATCGGACGGCGGCATCGCCGCCACGGATGCGGCCAGCACCTTGCCCGTTTCCACGTACGCCTTCCGGCAATCGGACAGCTTCGGCCAGATGAACATCGACGACCTGAAGGTGGCCACAACGTTCGGCGAAGTCCTGGGCCATCCCGTGCTGAGCGTCGAACGAACTGCGGGCGGCCTCGCCATCTCGTGGGAGGCTGCGGCGGGCGCCAGCTTCCGACTGCAGGGCAGTCCCGCCCTGGGTGGAGCGGCCGATTGGCAGGACGAGCCCGCGGTCCCCCAATTGGAACACGGGCGCCTGGTCGCCCGCCCGGCCGCGCCATCCGGCATCCGTTTCTACCGCTTGATCCGTAACCCGCTGGCGGGCCGATAGGGGCGGTTTGGCTTCGCCTCCCAACCTTCCCCTGATCCCGGCACGCCCGGACCGGCGCGGCGGCCGGGCTTTTTTGTTTGGCCGGGGATGCCGGTGCCTGCTACACAGAGTGGCATGGATTTGTCGTCGTTGTTGAGCGCCACGCCGGAAGAGCAGTATGACCTTTTCGCCGGCACGGTGAACCCGCAATTGGCGCGGGTGCTGCGCACCATCGGGTTCAACCGCCAGTACGTCCGGGGTGAAGGCGCCTACCTGTGGGATTCCGAAGGCCACAAGTACCTCGATTGCCTCTCGGGCTACGGCGTGTTCAACATGGGCCGCAACCATCCCCGCATCAAAGCCGCGCTCAAGGAAGCCATCGATCGCGACCTGCCGGGCATGATCCAGATGGACGCCCCGCTGCTGGCCGGTCGGCTGGCCCGACGGCTGTTGCAAATCGTCAACGTTGAGGCCATCGATCGCGTCTTCTTCACCAACTCCGGCACCGAGGCGGTGGAGGGGGCGATCAAGTTCGCCCGTTGCGCCACCGGCCGACCGCGCGTCATCCACTGCCGGGACGCCTTCCACGGCCTCACCAACGGCGCGCTCTCGTGCAATGGCATCCCGGATTTCCGCGAGGGCTTCGAGCCCCTGTTCCCCGGGTTCGACGCCGTGCCGTTCGGCGACCTCGACGCGCTCGAGGCGGAGCTGCGCCGCAGGGACGTGGCGGGCTTCATCGTCGAGCCCATCCAGGGCAAGGGCGTTTACATGGCGCCGGACGATTATTTCGACCAGGCCGTGCGGCTCTGCCGCAAATACGGCGCCCTCTTCATTGCGGATGAAGTCCAGGTCGGTCTCGGGCGCACGGGCAAGTGGTTTGCATGCCATCACTGGCAGGAGCGGCCGGACATCATCACCACGGCCAAGGCGCTCTCGGGCGGCTTCGTGCCGGTGGGCGCCATTTGCTACCCGGATTGGGTATGTAAGAAGGTCTTCAGCTCCATGGAGCGCTGCGTGGTGCATTCGAACACGTTCGGCCGCAATCCGCTGGCCATGGTGGCGGGGCTGGCCGCCCTCGAAACCATCGAACAGGAGAAGCTCGTCGAAAACGCGGCGCGTCAGGGCCAGGCGTTGCTCGAGGGGCTGAAGGCCATCGGCCGCCGCCACGAAATGGTGCGCGAAGTGCGCGGCCGGGGTTGCATCGTCGGCATCGAGTTTGACCGGCCGCAGTCGTTCATGCTCCGCACCGGCTGGGACCTGATCCAGAAGGTGAACAAAGGCCTCTTTGGCCAGTTGATCACGGTGCCGCTGCTCACCCGTCATCGCATCCTTTCGCAGGTCGCCGGCAAGAACACCATTATCAAGCTGCTTCCGACCCTGACGCTCACCGACGAGGACGTACGCTGGATTCTGGACGCGATGCAGGACGTGATCGCCGAATGCCACAAGTTTCCCGGCAGCGCCTGGGACGTGGGCAAGGAACTCGCCAAACGCGCTGTAGCGGCGTAGCCCGGCGGCTTGACTTCAACCACCATACCTTCAACCTCCAACTCATGGCGAAGTCCCCGGGGAAGAAGAAGCGACCGGCCAAAGCGGTCCTGCTGGGCGTGGGATTGGATTCCGACGGTCACAAGCGGTTGACCACGGGTCCCAACTTCGCACTGGTCGGCGGCTCAAAGGAAACCCATGAGGAGATGACCGAGAAGGCGATCAAGATCAACGAGAAGCTCGCCGCCAAAGGCAAGCGCCTTGAAGAGGTGAGCCGGGAGGAGTTCGACGA
>DATLZF010000110.1:0-3557 GCA_035574135.1 Candidatus Methylomirabilota bacterium | reverse complement strand
CGCAAGCCGGCCGAGAGCCTGGCCGGATCGTGGCGTGCCGGACAATTTCAGCTCCTGCCCCTGAACAAGACCACCAAGGCCCGCCGCGGCACGGCTTGGGGCGACGTGAACGCGGACCAACGGGCGGATCTCGTCGTGGCCGAGCCCGACTCGGGCCAGATCACGGTGTATCTGCAAAAAGGCGACGGGCAGCTCGGCGAAGGCCGCACGTTTCCGACCCTCACGGGCGTCAGTGACCTCCTCGTGGCTCCGGCCGAGGCGGGCGCGCCTGCGAAGATTTACCTGTTGAGTCCCGACGAGCGTCTGGTGGGGGTGACGGCGTTCGATCCGCAGGGGCGCCTGCCGTTTCCCACCACGATCCCGACCGCGGGCAAGCCGCTGGCCATGGGCTTCGGACGGTTGCAGGCCGGTGCGCCGGGATCGCTGGCCGTCATCCTCGACCAGGAGACCAACCGCGTCCTGGTCCTCCGCAGCCCCGACGGGTCGGTAAGAACCCGGCCGCTCGGGGCCAACTTCAAGTCCAACCCCACCTCACTGCGGTTTCACGATCTGGACCACGACGGGCTCAATGACGTGCTGATCCTGATTCCCTACGAAAAGATCAAAGTGTTGCTCCAAGGCCCGGGCGCGGAGTTTACCGAAGTGGACGTGGCACCGCCCGGCGGCACGACCGAGCAACCGTGGGCCGGCGCGGCGGATGTCGATGGGGACGGCCACGCCGAACTGCTCCTGGGCCAGAAGAACTTCGTGCGGGCCGTCGTGCTCCAGGCCGGCGCCGAAGCGGCCGCCCGCACCAACTGGACCTTCCGGGTCAAAGATCAAATCAACGGCGCGGCCCACAACTCGCGCATTGTCGGCGTTGCCACCCTCCACCCCGCCACCAACGCGGTGCCGGCCGTGTTTCTCCTCGACGCCGAGCGCAAGGCACTGACTTTGTGCGAACGGGATTCAAACGGCGTCTGGCAGGTGTTGCGCAACGTGCCCCTGCCCTTTACCGAATTCACCGAATTGCAGGCCATCGCCCTCGGTCACAGCGCGCCCAACAGCATCGCCTTCCTCGGACTCAATGCCGTGGGCTGGATGCCGACGGCAGGCGACGTCTGGGAGGTCTCGGAACTCGACGGCTACGAAACCCCGATTGAAGACGGGCACCTCCACGACGTCGTCTCCGGCGATCTCAACCAGGACGGGCGCAAAGACCTGGTCTTCCTGGAGACCGCCAAGAACCACCTCGACGTCGTCATCTTTGCGCCGCCGCACCAACTCGTGCCGGCCATCCGCTGGCCCGTATTCGAGGAGCGCACTTTCCGCGGCCGGCGCGGGGACAATGCCGAGCCGCGCGAGGCGCTGATCGAGGATTTCACCGGCGACGGCAAGGCCGATCTGGCCGTCGTCGTGCATGACCGCATCCTGATCTATCCCCAGGAGTAACGCCCCGCTCCGCCGAACGGTCTTGGCAGTTGTGAACATCGTCCAAATCACCCCGGGCGCAGGCGGCATGTATTGCGGGAACTGTTTCCGCGACAACTCGCTGGTGCGAGCGCTGCGCCAGCTCGGCCATGAGACACTGCTGGTGCCCCTCTACCTCCCGATGACCCTGGAGGAGGAGGATCAAAGCGCCGGCACGCCCATCTTCTTCGGGGGGGTAAGCGTTTACCTGGAGCAGCTTCACCCTGTCTTCCGCCGGATGCCCGGCTGGCTGCACCGCCTCCTGGCGTCGCCCCGACTGTTGAAGTGGGCCGCGGGCCGCGCTGCCAAAACCCGCGCCGAGGACGTGGGGGATCTCATGCTCTCCATGTTGCGGGGCGAGGAAGGCAATCAGGCACGGGAACTCGACGAACTGGCCGGTTGGCTCAAGCACCAGATGCGGCCCGATGTGATCTGCCTCTCCAACGCCCTGCTGGTCGGCCTCGTGCGCCGGCTGCGGCGCGATCTGGGGGCTCCGATTATCTGCATGCTCCAGGGCGAGGATGCCTTCCTCGATTCGCTGCCCCCCGAGCATCGGGAACGAAGCTGGCAGACTCTGGCCGCGCGCGCCGCGGAGGTGGATTTGTTCATCGCGCCCAGCCGTTATTTTGCCCAGCGCATGGGAACACGGCTGGGGCTTCCGCCGGAACGGCTCCGGGTCGTTTACAACGGAATCAATCTGGAAGGCTTCGGTTCGGACGGCGCACCGGCGCCGCGCCCGGCTGCGGATTCCGCCCCGCCGGTAATCGGTTACTTTGCCCGCATGTGCCGGGAAAAGGGACTGGATACATTGGTGGCGGCTTTCCTCGAATTAAAGCGCCGGCCCGGCTTCGAGTCCGTTCGCCTGCGCGTCGGAGGCGGGTGCGGTCCTGGTGATGAGAAGGTCGTGCGGGGCCTGCAGGCGCAGTTGCGCGCGGCCGGGTTGACCCACCAGGTGAGCTTTCACCCCAACGTGGATCGAGCGGGCAAGCTGGCCTTCTTCCGCGGACTTACGGTCTTCTCCGTGCCGGCGCTTTACGGGGAGGCGTTCGGGCTTTACGTGATCGAGGCCCTCGCCGCCGGCGTGCCGGTGGTGCAGCCGTCCGTCGCGTCGTTTCCTGAATTGATCGAAGCCACCCAAGGCGGCGTGCTCTGCCCGCCCGGTGACGCGGTCGCGCTGGCCGACGGGCTGGAATCGCTGCTGCGTCGCCCCACCGAGGCGGCGGACATGGGCCGCCGCGCCCAGGCCCGAGTGCGCGAGAAGTTCAGTCTCGAACGGATGGCGACCGACATGATCGCGGCCTACGCCAGCGTGGCGAGCCGGGGTATCACCGGTGGCGGCCGGGTGGCAACCTCTTGATCCCCGGGCTCGGACCGGATCCGGGCCGGTGCCCGTGCGCCCTCCCGTGTTGTTGATCGCCTGACGGCCGACCACTCGGCGGATGATGGTTTGCGCGAACCTCCGCAAGCCTCGCTCCTGCTCTCGCCCACCGCGTGGCCGGCCATTGCACAGTGCCGGCCGGCTTTGTTAGCCTGCGCGGACCTTTGAGTTTATGAGCATGAAGAATCCGGACACCGCTGCCGCTCCCACCGATTTTATCCGCGACATCGTCGCGGCCCACGTGGCCGAAGGGCGCTACTCCCGGATCGTTACGCGTTTCCCGCCCGAGCCGAACGGCTACCTCCACATCGGCCACGCCAAGAGCATCTGCCTGAACTTTGGCATCGCCCGCGAGTTTGGCGGGGTATGCCACCTGCGCATGGACGACACCAATCCGACCAAGGAGGACGTCGAATACGTCGAATCCATCATCGAGGATGTGCGCTGGCTCATCGGCGGGTGGGCCGACAATTACCTCGGCTTGAAACCCAAAGGCAGAACGCCGGAGCGCCGCGAGGCCAACGGTAAAACCGATTTTCACCTTTCCGCCGTCGTGGGCGCAACGGCGGACGCGGGAGCGTTGGAGCCGTTCTACGCCAGCGACTACTTCGAACAGATTTACGAATACGCACTGGCCCTCATCCGCAAGGGCAAGGCCTACGTTTGCGACCTCACCCCGCAGGAGACCGACCAATACCGCGGCGCGCCGGATCGGCCGGGCAAGGAGTCG
>DATLZF010000109.1:0-2224 GCA_035574135.1 Candidatus Methylomirabilota bacterium | reverse complement strand
TGCCGCGCCTGCGCATCGCCGGGCGGCGGCTGCCAATTTCTCGGCACGGCGGCGACCTCCCAGGTGGTCGGCGAGGCTCTGGGGTTGAGCCTGCCACACACGGCGCTGGCGCCTTCCGGCCAGCCCGTCTGGCTGGACGCTGCCACGCGCTCCGCCGAGGCGTTGTTCGAGATGGATTCGCGCGGGCTCAAGCTTCGCGATGTTCTGACGGACGCCAGCCTTCGCAATGCGATGGCCGTCCACGCGGCTTTCGGGGGCTCGACCAACTTGTTGCTCCACATTCCGGCCATTGCCCATGCAGCCGGATTGGCCCGGCCCACGGTGGAAGACTGGATGGCCGTCAACCGCAAGGTGCCGCGTTTGGTGGACGTGCTGCCCAACGGTCCAACGCATCACCCCACAGTGCGCGTGTTCCTGGCTGGTGGTGTGCCCGAGGTCATGCTCCATCTGCGTCGGCTCGGTGTGCTGGACGGGACCGTTTTAACCGCTGCCGGCACACCGTTGAGCGACGTGCTCGATGCTTGGGAACGATGCCCCCGCCGAACCCGTTTTCGGGAAATTCTTCGCGAACGCGACGGGGTCGATCCGGACGATGTCATCATGCCGCCGGAACGCGCCCGGGCGCGAGGACTCACCAGCACCATCACCTTCGTGCGGGGAAACCTGGCACCGGAGGGAGCCGTGATCAAAAGCACGGCCATCGACCCCTCGGTGGTGGACGCGGACGGAGTATACCGCAAGGAAGGTCCCGCCCGGGTTTTCGTGAGTGAGAAGGACGCGATTGCAGCGATCAAGAAAGGACGCATCCAGGCGGGAGACGTCCTCGTGCTCGCGGGCTGCGGCCCGTTGGGTACAGGAATGGAGGAGACTTATCAGCTCACCTCCGCGCTCAAGCACCTGCCCTTTGGCAAACACGTGGCCCTGATTACCGATGCCCGTTTCTCGGGCGTGTCCACCGGCGCCTGCCTGGGCCACGTGGGGCCCGAGGCTCTGGCGGGCGGGCCGATCGGCAAACTGCGCGAGGGCGACTGGATTCGTCTGGTGGTGGACCGTGTGCGTCTGGAGGGTTCGGTGGATTTCATTGGCGAAGGGTCGCGCCGATTCAGCGCCGAGGAAGGCGCCACCATCCTCAGCCGGCGGCCATCCCGCAGTGATCTTGCACCGGCCGCCGGCCTGCCGGCAGACACGCGCTTGTGGGCGGCCCTGCAACAAGCCGGCGGGGGTACCTGGGGCGGGTGCGTGTACGACGTGGAGGCCATTGTCAGACTCCTTCAAGCCGGCAAAGCTGCTTTGAATGAAGAAACCGCTCGCTCCTCAAATCCAACCCTTGCCACATGAGCGATCCACGATGAGCACCTGGTCCAGCTTCCTCCGAATCCTTGCTGTCGCAACGCTGCTGGCCGCGCCGGGCCACCTACCGGCCGCCGACGCCCCCGATATCGTGCTCGGAGACTTCGAGGGCGAAACCTACGGTGGCTGGCGGGCCGAGGGCCCGGCTTTTGGCGCCGGCCCGGCGCGCGGTACCCTGCCGAACCAGCAGCCGGTTTCCAACTTCCTGGGCCGTGGCCTGGTCAATTCTTATGCGGGCGGGGATCGCGCCACGGGGGTGCTCACCTCGGCGGAGTTCCGGATTGACCGCAACTACCTCAACTTCCTCGTCGGCGGCGGCAATCACCCGGGTGCAGTGAGCGTGAATCTCGTGGTCAATGGCGTCATCGAGGAAACGGCGACCGGCCACGATTCCGAACGATTGCTCTGGCACACCTGGCAACTGTTCCGCCTGCGCGGCCAGACGGCCCGCATCCAAATCGTGGACCGGCACACGGGCGGTTGGGGCCACATCAACGCCGACCACTTCATCCTCTCGGACCGCCATCGCGTGACGCCCTACGCCACACCGGCCATCACCCGGGCGATGACCAGCGTGGCGGAGGCGACCCCACGGGTGCAAGACGACCCGCAGCGTCCGATTTATCACTTCCTCGCCCCGGCCCAGTGGATGAACGACCCGAACGGTCCGTTGTTCCACAACGGTTATTACCACCTCTTTTATCAATACAACCCGTTCGGCGATCAGTGGGGCCACATGCACTGGGGACACGCGCGCAGTCGCGACCTGGTGACCTGGAAGCACCTGCCCATCGCCCTGGCTCCCGCCAAGGAACACGGCGAGGACCACGTCTTCTCGGGCTGCGCAACCATCTCTCCTCAGGGCCGGCCCATG
>DATLZF010000108.1:0-2667 GCA_035574135.1 Candidatus Methylomirabilota bacterium | reverse complement strand
GTCGGTGGCGTGCCGCTGTTTTGTCGTCGGTATGGCCTGTCTGGTCGGGATCGGATTCTGGGCGTCGCCTCGGTGGTGGGTGTGGGCTCGGTTCTCGTGCATGCCCTGGGCGACTTTCCGCTTCAGGTGGCCTCGATTCAGCTTTACGTCGCCGTGCTGTTGGGCCTGCTGTGGGCCGCGAAACACTGGCCGGGCCCGGCGCGGGACAGTGCAAGAGCGCCATGAACATTCACCGCCACGTTGCGCTGGGGCGATGGAACGTGGGCCATCCGGCTCCCCGGTGCCCATTCGATTCGAGGAACGAGATGTCCCCGCCGTATCGAAATCCGTCCGGGGAGCAACGGGGCACGTGCTGGGCGTGGTGTGCGAGATAACGAGCTCTCCGAGTCATGGCCGGGTTGAACGCAGCTTCTGAACGATACGACGTGGTCGTTGTCGGCACGGGGTTCTCTGCGTCGTTCTTTCTGCTCGGGCTTTTGGGCCGGGCGCGGCGCAAGCCTCGAGTCCTCGTCCTGGAAGCAGGCCCGCGGGTGAAACGTGCCGAGCTGCTGAAGGCGAGGCGGTTTGTTCACACCGAGTGCGCTCGGTACTTCCGCAACGCCACGCCGGACAAGCCGTGGGTGTTTTCCCGCGCCCTTGGAGGGGGCTCGAACTGTTGGTTTGGATCCACTCCGCGAATGCTGCCGGAAGACTTTCAGTTGCGCAGCCGATACGGCGTGGGTGAAGACTGGCCGCTCACCTACGACGAGCTGGAACCTTACTACTGCGAAGTGGAGCGCATCATGGACATCTCCGGCCCGGCGGAACCGATGCCCTATCCGATGTCGCGGCCTTATCCGCAGCCTCCTCATCAGTTTTCCGAGCCGGACCGGATCTTGAAGGCCGCCTATCCGGAGTCATTTTTTGCCATGCCGACAGCGCGCGCTCGGGTGGGCAACACCCGCGGGATTTGCTGTAACAACGGCGTTTGCCACCTTTGTCCGGTCGATGCGAAGTTCACCATCGAGAACGGGCTGCCGGAGCTTTTTGAAAATCCCTCCGTCGAGTTGGTCTGCGACGCGGAAGTGACGCGACTGGAAACCGGTGCGGACACGGTGTCGCACGTCGTCTTCCGCCATCAGGGGGGCGAACACACGGTGGCGTGCGATCTCGTGGCGCTGGGCGCCAATGGGATCTTCAACCCCTCTATTCTCCTGCGTTCGGGCATGGACCACCCTCAACTGGGCAAGGGGCTATGCCAGCAGGTTGGAGTGACCGTGATGGTGACGCTGGCGGGCGTGAAGAACTTTCAGGGCAGCACCATTACCTCCGGCCTGGGGTTCAACGGCCTTGGTGGCGACCATCGGCGGCACCGCGCGGGGTTCCTTTTTCACACCGTCAATCGGGCCAGCAACATCGGCCTGGAGCCCGGTCGAGCCCTGGCCCAACTGGAACTCATCTTCGTCATTGAGGATTTGCGCCAGCCTGAGAACACCGTGATCATCGATCCGTCGGATCCTTCCAGACCGCGGACCTCACACCGGAACCACTCGAACTATGCGCAACGCACGGTGGATGCGCTGCCCTCGCTGTTGCCGGATCTCTTGCGTCCCTTGCCGGTCGAGCGGATCGCCATCACCGAGATGCGGCGCTCCGAGTCTCACATTCACGGCACGACGGTGATGCACGCGGATCCGCAACAGGGCATCGTGGACAAGCACAGCATCCATCATCGGTTCAGAAACCTCGTAGTGCTGGGCGGCGGCAACTTCCCCACCGCCTCGCCAGCCAATCCCACACTCACCATCTCGGCTCTGGCTCTTTACGCCGGCCGTCACCTGATGAGTTGAGCCGCCATGAAGAGAAGACAGTTCATCGGCTGGGGCGTGGGCATGGTCGCCGCCCTCACGGGCGCCGCCTGCCTGGCGCCTGAGTGGCTGCGCCGCCGCGCCGCGGTGTTCATTTCGCGAGGTGCCAACGCCGATGATCGCCGGGTGGCACGGGCACTCCGCGCCGCCTTCTTGCATCTCGACATCGAGCCGGAGGCGGTGGACCGTTTCATCGCGGACTATCGGCGCGTTTACGGCCTGCCCTTCGAGCTGCCGCTGGACGATTCGATCAAGCGAATTTTCCTGCTTTCCACCGACTTCATTCAACACGACGCGGACGAGTCCCGACGCCTCCGCTATGTGACGATCTACTCCCCCTACGACAATCCCTGCTACAACCCGTTCACGCTCCGGCGGTGGAGCCACGAAGGGTGACGCCTCGCAGCGTGACTTCGGCACGGAGCCGCCGGGTCTTGAAACGAGCTTCTCCGGCCGGGACGAGTTGCCCTGCGGCCAGAGCACAAGGCGTTCGGAGTCTGCGCGGCGAGGAGGAGAAGATTTCTCTAATCTCTGCGGGCACTTCATCCGACTGACGTGCGGTATGGATGCCGCCGTTCTGACTCCGGTACGCAACGCTCCCGAGGCGCCGAGCGTAACAACCGAACCGATTACTCTGCGTCCGCGAGCGCTGTCTGCCGACCTGCTCGTGACCCTTGGATTCGTGGGCGACCTTTTCATGGTGATCCTCGGGCTCGCTTTTGGCTACTGGGTGCGGTTCGAGTCCGGGCTGATCCAACGCGGTAACGAGCCTTCGGCCATCGAGCTGAGGGATTATTTGGGGTTGATCGGGCTGGGCTCC
>DATLZF010000107.1:0-7603 GCA_035574135.1 Candidatus Methylomirabilota bacterium | reverse complement strand
GGACTCCTTTCTGCACCTCGACGAAGGTGCCGATCTTCGTGTCGTCCCCAATCTCGCAGCCATAGAGGTTCACGAAGCCGTAGATGCGCACACCGCGCCCCAATTTGACATTGGGCGCGATCAGTTGAAACGCCTCGGGCGAAGGGGAGGAGGTCATTGCGCGACGCGTTTCCCGGTTCCGCCCGCTGCCCGGCCATTGGCCCGCGGCATCACCTCCGTGTCGTGGCTCCAAGCGGACAAATCCACCGCGGCCCCTCCTCGGCGGATCGACTCGGAGGACGCTTCCAAGATGCGTACCAGTTGATAGCCGCGCTCTCCCGAGGTCAGCGGTTTCTTGCCCTGAATGATGCAATCGAGAAAATGCTGGCACTCCACCTTCAGCGGCTCCTCTTGTTTGATATACGGCACGTATATGTCGCCGTAGTGATAGGAATAATGGAACTCGGCGAAAGTGTCGTAATGGGGCGGGCGATCCACGCGCGCATCAAATATCTTTACCTTCTCCAGCGTTTCGATGTCGTCGTAAACGATCATCCGACGCGAGCCTACGATCGTCATCTCGCGCACTTTTCGCGGATCCAGCCAACTGCTCTGAATGATCGCGCAGCGTTGGTTCGGGAAATCGAGCCCCATGACGCTGATGTCCTCGATCTCGGGAGTCACATGCGCCTTGCCCCAGCAATTCACACTGCGGGGCACGTCGCCCATGATGTGCAGAATGATGGAGATGTCATGCGGCGCCAGGTCCCACGCAACGTTGATATCCTTCTGGAACAGACCGAGGTTCAGTCGCCGTGAACTGATGTAACGCAGTTCCCCGATGTCGCCCGCGTCCACCAGTTCCTTGATCTTCCGCACGGGGGCGGAGTAAAGGAAGGTATGGCCCACCATCAGGACCAGCCCCTTGGCCTTGGCGATCTGAATCAATTCCTCGCATTGCGCCGAGGTCGAGGCCATCGGCTTCTCAATGAAGGTGTGCTTGCCCGCCTCCAGACTGGCCTTGGCCATCTTGTAGTGGGTATGCACTGGCGTCGCGATCACCACGGCATCGAGGCCGGCACCGTTCACCAAATGATTGAAATCCGTGCACCCCTCAACCTCCGGATAAAGGGAGTGCATGTGCTGAAGCCGCTTGGTGCTCGCGTCACAGATGAGGCTTAGATCGCAGTCCGGAAGGGTTCGGAAATTACGGATTAAATTGGGACCCCAGTAACCGCATCCCACCACGCCGATTTTGATTGGTCGCTTCATGCTTGAAATGGTAGGCGGCCCGCGGCGTCCACCGTTCTACCTGCCGCTGCTCGCCGTCCCGGGCAAACTCACGACGTGATCCTGAGTTCGCACTGCCTGCTTATCGGCGAACCATCGGCCCCACTTAACCTTCGCCGCGTCGGTCAATTGCCCGACCAGCACGGAGAATGTCTTCGCCATGATGATCAAGTCGAGCTTGAAAGAAACGTTCCGAACATACTGGATGTCGAGGTTCATCATCTGCGTGAAGGTCGTCCGATTCTTGCCGCTCACCTGCCACAAACCGGTCAACCCCGGCAGGGCGTTGAACCGCTCCTTGTGCCACGGCAGGTAATGCTCCAACTCGTAAAACGTGCAGGGCCGCGGCCCCACCAGGCTCATATCGCCTCGCAGCACATTGATCAACTGCGGCAACTCATCGAGACCGGTGGCTCGCAACCAAACCCCCATCGGAATCAGCCGTGCGTCCCCCTTGGTATCCATCTTGATCATCGGTGCCTCCGAGTGAATGAGACTGGCCACATGATGCTGATGCGTACCGGCGCTGGCCCCGACGTGCATCGTGCGGAACTTCAGAATCGTGAACGGCGTCCCGAGGTAGCCGACCCGTTCCTGGCGGAATATTACCGGACCGCGCGAGACCAGTTTGATCCACAAGGCGATCACAGCCATGAGCGGCACGAGAATCGGGCTGATGAGGAAGATGACCGTTGCGTCGAGGCAGGCCTTCCATTTGGGCAACGGCCGCGCGGGCGGGATCACTTCGGATCCGTCGGTGGCCTTCGCAGAGGACGCCATGGTTCCGCCCCCGGCAGCATCGCCGTTGACCCGTTTCAAGTCGCCCATCACGGCGCTCGTGAATGACGCGGTTAATTCCCGGGCCGCAACCTCCACCGGATACATCCGCGCCTGCTGCGCTTTCCCTGCACCTTCAAGCTCAACAAAGCCCATTTGAGTTATGTGACTCTTCTGATTTTTCATTTGTAGCGGAGACGCCTCCAACCGTAGCTCTCTTACAAGTCGGTTCGGATTTCTGTCAAGCTTCGGCCCCGGCCGACGAGCAAAAGTCGCCTGATGCCCGCCCACCCGTAACAGACGCCTGACTCCTGGTTCATTGTTGTTTTTATCACCCGCAAAACATCCGTCATCCCGGGCCGCACGAGTGATCCTGCTCGCACTCGTTTCTCTTCCCCGTCGCCGCCCGAGCCGCAACGTTTGCGCAGGTCGGAGCATCGGCCGCGCTGCTTGGAACCACAATCGGGCCAAGCCCTGAAACAGCCTCGGGCTTTCCCCGGTTCCCAACCGAGGGGCACCCCTGCTGGTCAATGTGATTCGCCTGAAATGACGTGCGGACCGCCTTGTCTTGCACAATTCCGGGTACCGCGTCGGACCGATACGGTTTGGCGAACAGCCATGGGGGCATGCCACCAGTTCGCCATCCCGGCGGAGTCACCGGATTTCGCGCCTTCTATCCCGAGGGGTTGCACAAGTCTTCAGCAGTTCCCGTTTATCCCGTTCAAGCCCGCCCGCGCGCACCCACCCCGATGCCCGCGCCCAATCGCCACCATCGCTCCCACGGCACGTCACTGACCAGACGCCCACGGCATGGCCCAGGTTTCGAATCGGTCCTGATCCCTAAGAAGAGCCACCAGCCGCCTGCCCCTGCCTGGCGAACGGCTGCCAGCATCACAATCCTGCACCGGCGTTTGTATCCAATTCTCGTCGCAGCAAACAAGCGTGATTTTCAGTGAATCTCAGCCGCAAGACCGGCAAGTCTCATGCCGAACTCAGATTTGCGGCAAGCGCACAGCGCGTTCGCAGCAGCACATCACCAGCACGTCAGAAGGGAAACATTCCAGACGGATCGCCCCGCGAGGCTGACAGACGGTCGCACACCAAGCGGCAGCGGACCCATTTGCATGTTCCAGCGACTCAACCATCGAATTCTGCGGGAGGTGGCCGACTCGCCTGCATCACCAAATTCTTGCCGGCCCAACCCTCCAGCTTGTATTGGAGACCGGTGGATTGTCCTCAAAAGTTCCGCCTCGGCGTGTTGGGTTCGGGCAAGGGATCGAACTTCGTCGCCATCGCCGACGCCTGCGCAGCCGGCTTGATCCCGGCCGAAGTCGCCCTCGTCTTGTGCGATGTCCCCGATGCCCCCATCCTCGAACGCGCCCGCGAACGAGGTCTGCTGGCGGAACATATCCCGCCGGGACGATTCCGCACGAAACTCGACGAGGATGCGGAAAGGCAATACGTGCGGCGGCTGCAAGAGGCAGGGGTGGACCTTGTGGTGCTGGCCGGTTTCATGCGGGTGCTGAAAGGGGATTTTTTGCGTGCGTTTTCGGGCCGGGTCGTGAATATCCATCCCTCCTTGCTGCCGGCGTTCCCGGGGTTGGCGGCTTGGAAACAGGCGCTGGACTACGGCGTAAAGATTACCGGATGCACGGTCCATTTCGTGGATCAGGGTATCGACAGCGGACCGATCATAGCCCAAGAAACGGTGGCGGTGCTGCCCGGAGATACGCCGGACACTCTCCACGAGCGTATCCAAATGGCCGAGCGGCGCCTGTACCCCACCGTCATCGCCGCCTTGGCACAAGGCCGGATCCGTGTGGCGGGGCGAACGACAATCTGGCAATGAAGCCGAAACAGCGGAGCTGGGCTTCATTGCCGGCGGACGGCGGGCGACTGCCCTCGCCGTGAAAGCAAAGCCGGTCAAACGGCCCAAGGTGCGCCGCATCTGGGCCATCAACCCCGTCACGCGGGTTCAGGAATCGGAGAAGAAGTATTCGCGCGCCCGCGCCCGCCGGCACTGGCGCCGACAGTCGAGTGATGAGTGAAATGACAAAACGGAGAATCAGGTTCGGCCTGCCCAAGGGCAGCCTGCAGGACGCCACCATCGAGAAGCTGGCCAAGGCCGGTTTCAACATCCAGGTCAGCAGCCGCTCCTACATTCCTTATGTCGATGACGAGGAAATGGAAGTGCGCCTCATCCGCGCCCAGGAAATCAGCCGCTACGTCGAGCACGGCTACCTGGATTGTGGCATCACCGGGCACGATTGGATCGTCGAGAACGGATCCCGCGTGCACGAAGTCGGGGAATTCATCTTCAGCAAGGTTACCCGCCAACCTGCCCGTTGGGTGGTGGCGGTACCGGAGGATTCCCCCATCAGGTCGCCCAAGGACCTCGCCGGCAAACGGATCGCCACCGAAGTCGTCAACCTGACTCGAAAGTATCTCAAAAAGATCGGCGTCAATGCCGAGGTCGAATTCTCCTGGGGCGCCACCGAGGTCAAAGCCCACGAACTGGTGGATGCCATCGTCGAGATCACCGAGACCGGATCATCGCTGCGCGCCAACCGGCTGCGCATCGTCGATACGATCCTCACCTCGACGCCCCGGCTGATCGCGAATCACGGGAGCTGGAAGGATCGCTGGAAGCGGCAAAAAATCGAGACCCTTGCGCTGCTGCTCCGCGGAGCCCTCGAAGCCGAGGCGAAAGTCGGCTTGAAGATGAACCTGGCCGAGAAGAACCTCGCGTCACTGCTCAAAACCCTGCCCGCCCTCCGACGTCCCACCATCTCCAACCTCAGTCAACCGGGCTGGGTGGCCGTCGAAACCATCATCGACGAGCACGTAGTCCGCGAATTAATCCCCAAGCTAAAGGCGGCGGGCGCGGAAGGAATCATTGAATATCCATTGAACAAACTCGTATATTGACCGCCGCCCGGTCGCTGGCCGGCCGGGCCCGCCAGCCTCGGGGTGCGACCGTGAGGCCGTCAAAGGCGTACAAAAATCTATGGGTTCATTAAAAAAACGTCGAAAAGCAAAGATCAACAAGCACAAACGGCGCAAAAAGCTCCGCGCCAACCGCCACAAGAAGCGCACCTGGCAGAAGTAGGCGCTCCGCGGCGGCGGACCAATCCCGGCCGCAACCTCGGCGAGGTTGCGACTTCTCGGGGTGTTCAGCTTTCTGCCCCATGCAGTCTATTCGCCACGCCGCCGGCGCGCTGCTCTTGGCCGTGAGCCTCGCCGGTTGCCAGTCGCCTCACGCAACGGGCACGGTTTCGCCCTCGTCCACGGCGACGAAAGCCATCCCCGCGCACCCTCCGGACTCAGCCTCCCAGCGGCGCAGCGAGGGTCACGCGCGCTACGCCCATGCCGTCTTGCTGGAGCTGAACGAGGAACCCGAAACAGCGGCCCTCGAATACCACCGCGCCGCCTTGCTGGACCCGGCCAACGAGGCCGTCGTGCTCGAGGCGAGCGGCAAGCTCCTCCGCCTGAAAATGACCGGCCCCGCCATGGAACTTCTCAAAAGGGCCGCCCGCGAACCCTCGGTCACTCCCGCCATCCTGGTTCGGCTCGCCACGGCCCACTTGGTCCTCACCAACAAGCCCGAGGCCATCCGCCACTGCCGGGCGGCGGCCCGCAAAGACCCGCGGTATTTCCCCGCCTACCACCAGTGGGCGCAAATCCACCTGCAGGACCGAGAATGGACTGCCGGGCTGAATGTCCTGGACCAAGCCGCTCGAGTCCGTGACGTCGATCCCGCCTTCCTGATCGATCTCTCCGGGCTTTACATGTCCTTCGACCGGGCGGGTGCCACCAATCAGACGCGGGCCAAGGCCCTGGCCCTCCTCCAGCGGGCCGCACGCTACAACCCCGAAAACCCGCTCCTGTTGCAGCGCCTGGCCGACGGCTTCGAAGCCCTGGGCGACTCCGCCCGCGCCATCGAGTTCACCGAAAAACTCCGCCAGCGCTATCCCGGCCTGCCCGGTTGGAACCAGAAGCTCGTGGACCTCTACCTGAGCGCCGAGGACACGACCAACGCCGCCACCCTGCTCCTCGAAATGGTGCGCCAGTCGCCCACCGACCCCCGTCCCTATTTCTCGCTGGGCAAGATTGCCATGCACGAGCAGCGGCCGGCGGACGCCATCGAACACTTCGAAAAAGTAATCCTGCTCCGGCCGGACTTCGAGCCGGCTTACTACGAGCTGGCCCTCGCGCAACTGGCGGCTGGCCGTAGTCACACGGCCCTGGCCACGCTGTCGCAGGCGAGATCGCAGTTCCCCAAGAGCTTCGCCCTGGAGTTCTACTCCGGCATCGCCTACGGCCGTCTGAAGGACTACCGCCGCGCCGTCCAGCACCTGACCACGGCGGAGGTCATCGCCCGGGCGACAGACACCAATCGGTTGACCGCCGGCTTCTATTTCCAGTTGGGCTCGGCCCACGAGCGCAACCAGCAATTCGGGGAGGCCACCCGATGCTTCCGCCAGGCGCTCGCCCTTCAACCCGATTTCAGCGAAGCCCTGAACTACCTCGGCTACATGTGGGCCGAACGCGGCGAGAACCTCGAGGAAGCCCTCCAATTGATCGAGAAAGCCGTCCGCCTGGAGCCCGACAACGCCGCCTACCTCGACAGCCTCGGTTGGGTGCTGTTCAAACTGAACAAACCCCAGGAAGCTCTGCCCCACCTCCTCAAGGCACTGGATCATCTCGAGGAACCCGATGCCACCATCTACGACCACTTGGGCGACGTTTACACGGCCCTCAACCAAAAGGAAAAAGCGCGCGAAGCCTGGACCAAGGCGCTCGCCATCGAGTCCAGCGAGATCAAGGAGCAGGTCCGGAAGAAACTCGAGCAACACACCGCCCCTTCCCCGTGACGCCCCGGCGCTCCCCGCCCAGATGGCCCACCGTTTCCAAAAACATTACACGCGAGAGGAAGCCCGCGCGCTCCTGCCAGAGCTGCGAACCCGCCTTCAGCGCCTCAATGCCCTGCGCCGTCTGGTTGGCATCCAAGATCGCCAACTGACATCGCTTCTCGCCACCGGCGACGACCTGGGTGGCCAACTCGTCAACGACTCGATCCGCAGCTTGGCCGAGATGCGTCACCTCCTCCTCGATTTCCACACGCGCCAAATTCAGATCAAGGACATCGAACGTGGTCTCGTGGATTTCCCCGCTCTGATCGGCGGGCGGGAAGTCTTTCTCTGCTGGGAGATGGACGAAGAGGACATCGAATACTGGCACGAGCTGGATAGCGGTTACGCCGGAAGGGAGCGCCTGACCTGACCCGCGGCAAAGCGCCGGGAGACGGATGCGGGCACACCGGGTCCCATCCCATTCCCACAGGGCCGGTGCCCGGGCTCACTGCCCGGCGTTTGACCACCCACTTGAAACCGCACCGGAAGATGCCCGCTGCCACGGCACGGCAAAAATGTGCGTGGTCTCGCTCCTTGCATCGCGCCGGACCGGTGTGGTTCCATCGGCGCCCACCGATGTACGTCAATCTCGACCTGCTTTCGCGCGCGCTGCGCATCACCCTGTTCGAGCGGCCCTTTCGGCT
>DATLZF010000106.1:0-5378 GCA_035574135.1 Candidatus Methylomirabilota bacterium | reverse complement strand
CCGCTTCGACGTATTGTCGCTGCAACTCGACGTAGGTGCTCAACGGCACGGCTCCGACGCGGTAATGGCGGTCGGCCAGTTCGGCCGCCTCCTGAAAATGGGCGATCGCGTCGGGGCGCCACTTGGCGAGGACGCCCAGCGCGTGTTCGTACTTGTGCCAGTAATCGGCCACGTCGCTCTCCAACCGGCGCCGGGCGGACTCCAGTGTCACCTCGGCCTGGGTGCGCCGCGCCTCGGCAGCGTCGATCTTTGCGCGGTTGTCTTGCCAGAGCGGCAGGGGCAGCGACACGGCCAGGCCGACGATGCGCTCGCGGTCTCCGGCGCGTTCCTCGCTGATCACGGGGCCAACGGCAAGGGACGGGAAACGTTCATTGCGGGCCAGCGCGATCTTGAAGCCCTGCTGTTCGAGTTCGGCGACGCGCACGCGCAGGTCAAAGTTGTTGGTCGCGGCGGCGGCATACAGGGTTTCCAGCCCAGGCGGGCGGCCGAAGCGCGGTGGGCTCTCGATTACGCGCACCGGGGTGGCCGGGGGTTGCCGGCGCCAGTAGTTGAGTTCGATGATCAGGTGTTCGACATCGTGTTCGGCTTCGGCGGCCGTGTGCTCGGCCTTCACGGCGGCGGCTTCAATCACGCGGGTCTCCAAGAGGGGAGTGAGGCCGGCGGGATCGCGGGCAAGGAGCGTCTCTAGCAACTTACGCAGGCGCTCGGCCACGGCGCGGCCGGACGTGGCCCGTTGCTGGGCCACGGCCAGGTCGTGGGCCAGCGCGCGCACCTTGGCCGCGAGGGTGGTGCGGAAACGGGCCAGACCCAGTTCAGCCAGGGCCACGTCGCGGTTGGCGATGGCCTTGCGCAGGGCGGTCCGTCCCGGCCACTCGAAGGGCTGTTGCAACGTTACGCTCCACGCCACACCGTCGCCGAGCAGCCGGTCCGCTTGGTCCCGCGTCCGTTTGTAGCCGAGGCCGGTGTCGAGGGCCGGGGGGGCGAGGCGGCCGGCGTTGCGGGCCTCCGCCCGGGCGGCCGCGATCCCGGCCTCGTAGAATTTCAGCTCGGGGTTGTTCTGCAATGCGTCCGCCACGAGGGCCTCGATGGAGACGGGCGACCCGGGATCGGCCGCCGGTGATTCGAGACCGGGGACGGCCATCAGCAGGGCCAGGACAAACGATGATTTGGGGAATGCAAAAGACTTCATGGCAGCAATAGGGCGACACGCAACCGTCGGTGTGCGTTGGCACACGGACTTCAATTGGGGCTGACCGGCGGACGCCGGTTAGGCGGTGGT
This sequence comes from Candidatus Methylomirabilota bacterium, assembly GCA_035574135.1. Lineage (GTDB taxonomy): Bacteria > Verrucomicrobiota > Verrucomicrobiia > Limisphaerales > DATLZF01 > DATLZF01. The sequence continues at coordinate 4,099 of DATLZF010000106.1, read as the reverse complement.
AGAGGGCGCCCGGGCAGGCGGAGCGACACGCAAGGCGAAGCGCCAGTCGGGTGCGCCGTCCAAGGTGGGGGAAGCGCGATCGTGGACCTGAGGTGGGACGATCACCAGGGGCGGCCAGGAAAGTGGCGCCTGGGCAGTTGTGAATTCGCCGGTGAAGGACGGACCCGTGGTCTCGATCTCGGTCTCTTCGGATTTGTAGAAGCCGTTTTCCACCCAGGCGCATCCGTCGGCCGCGCACGGGTCGTCGGGGAGCGGTAGCGGTGGCTCACACTCGGCGTGGCAGGCGAGGAAGGCGAAGCCGGGCAATTGCTCGATCTCGCAGTGATGAATGGCGGCGGCCCAGAAGGCCACCAGCGCCAGCGTCACCACTGTTTTGAACCGGCTCACAATCGTCACGATACGGATCGGAGGGCGGGCGTCAAACTTAAGGAGAAGACCGGCTGGAGCGCGGATAATCGCTGGCGGTCGGGTGAGGACCATGTTACATGAGCGGCGGTTCGTACCTCATGATGTATGGCGACGACAACGCCGGCGGAGGATCCGGGGCCCAGCCAGGGCCATTTGGCCGGTTTTATCTGCAGGAGCTGATCAACAGCGGGGGGATGGCGGACATCTGGCTGGCCACCGATCCGCAAGGCAAACCGTATGCGCTGCGGCGGTTGCATGATCGGCTCAAGTTCAATTTGCTGGCGCGTCGGCGTTTCCAGCGCGGCTGCGAGATTCTATCGAAGATTCACGATCACGAGCATGTCATCGGGTTTGTCGAGGAGGGGAAGGTGGGCGGGGTGCTGTACTGCCTCATGGAATACGTGGAGGGCACGAATCTAAAGCTGCTGTGTGCCCGCGGAGATGCGCTCTTGCAGGAGAACATCGGCAACATTCTCATCGACATGGCCGTGGGATTGGAGCACGTGCACGACAGCGGCTTCATGCATCTGGACTTCAAGCCCGAGAACGTGCTCGTGACCCGCAATGGCGGAGTGCGCTTGCTCGATTTCGACCTGGCCCAGCCCCGGCCTGACAAGCCGAAGAAGTTCTCGAAGAACCCCGGCACGCCGGCCTACATGGCGCCGGAGCAATTGCGCCGCGAGCCCTACGACCATCGGGTGGATACTTTCGCCTTTGGCGTCACTGCCTACGAGCTTTTGACCGGGCAGAAACCATTCCCGGGGGACACGCCGGAAGAGATTCTGCGGCGGCAGTTGAACCGTGAGGGCTTCATTCCGCCCCGCCAGTTGAACCCCGACATTCCGGCCGCGTTGGAGAAGACGATCCTCAAGGCGCTGGAGCGCGATCCGGATCGCCGCCATCCCATCATGAGCGTGCTCGTGCATGAACTGGAGAGTGCGCTCTACGTTTGAACGAAGGGCGGCGCGCGGGAGAACGCCGTGGCTTGTCAGCGCCAGGGCCGGTGGCCCCGCTCCGGGACGGGCCGGCGGCGCAACTGCCCTCGCGCCCCCTCGATGACCGCATCCCACTGGAACGCCGGGCCGGGATCGATCTTGTTCGACTGGATGTGGAAATGTCCCAGCACTCCCCGGAACTCGCGCAAGGCATCGTCGTCGAGCTTGCCCGGAACCAACCGGCCGTCGGCTCCGCGCGGATAGTCGCATCGGATTCTCGGAAACACGCGGCAGAGTGTCGCCGTCAGTTTGACCAGAGCCGCGTATTGTTCCGGCGTGAAGTCGTACTGCTCGAGCGGGCGTCCTTGGATCTCACCGCGCACCGGTGCCGGACGCGCCGGACGCGGCATCGCCTGCTTCCGCCGCAGGCCGCCGTCGCCGAGACGCGGAGGCAGCGTGATGCGAGTCCGTCCGTCGGCGCTGCGGCCGTACCATTGAGTCAAGGGGGACGGCTGCCCCGCCGGATAGGCACCGATGTTGGCGATTTCGATGCCAATGGAGCGCGAGTTGGAAGTCGTCGCGTGCCAGGCGCGCTCCTTCAAGTCGAGCGTCTGGTAGATCGTGCCATCGAGATCGAGCAGGAAATGGACGCTCAGTCCCCGCACATCGTGCAGCGTGCGGAAACACTCCTGGCTGGTGCCGCTGCCGTCGTAGTGCAGGACGAATTGATCCACCACCCGCTGCAGCAGTGGCAGGTCCCACCCGCCGCCGCGCACACGTTCGAGTTCCGCCGCCGACAAAGCATCCCGCCGCAAGCCGTAACGGTTGGGCGTTGTCAGCGCCTTCACCCGGAATTTCGACGTTTCCCACGCCGACTCATCGAAGGGACTGAAACGGCGCTCGACGCGGTAAGCGTCGTAACCGCCAGGGTCGGTCCACAGCACGACCGGCGTGCCCGTGTGGAAGAACCGCCCGGCGGCCACGATTTCATCCCCGGCGCGGGGTGCGGGCGAGCCGGGCGGGTGGGGCAACTGGCACCCGGCGAGAAGCAACCCGACCGCGACGGACCAGCAGATGCGGGACGCGGCCGCCGCGGTCATGGCGGGGTGGGCGAAGAATGGGGAACGGAGACACACGGCGCGACTCGCGCCCGGGCGGTACACAAAGCGATGCATGGCGAGCATGGTCAGCGGTGGTGTGGTTATGGCACCCAATGGATGGGGTTGGCAAGGCCGGTGTCCGGCCTGGCGCGTTCCAAGGGGATGGCGCAAGCGGTGCAGCGGCCCGCGGAACAACCCGGTGCCGGCTGCGTTCGGGGCAACTTCTGAGAGCGCCGCATCCCGCGAGGGGTCCCCCCATCCGGTCGAGGCCGTCCCCGGGTACGTGGCCAGCCGCCTAACTATTTGCCCAGAAACTTCACCACCGCCTCGGTCCGCGAGTGGACGTGCAGTTTCTCATAAATGCGCCGGAGGTGGCTGCGCACGGTGTCGACGGCGATCTGCAAACGGTCGGCGATTTCCTTGTAGCGGTAGCCTTGAGCGAGCAATCCCAAGATCTCCCGCTCCCGGTCACTCAGGGCTGCGGTTGCTTGGCCGGCCGGAGTGCGCGGGCCGGACTGGAAGGATTGCACCACCTTGCGCGCGATGTGGCTGCTCATGGGGGAGCCGCCCCGGTGGACCTCGTCGATGGCCTCGAGGATGGCCGATGGCCGGCTGCGCTTGAGCAGGTAGCCGCAGGCGCCCGCAGCCAACGATTGAAAAACCTGTTCGTCGTCCTCGAAGGCGGTGAGCATGATGGTCTGGGTTCGTGGCAGGAGCGTTTTAAGTTTGCGTACACATTCCACGCCGGAAAGGCCGGGCAGTTGGATGTCCATCAGCACCACGTCGGGCTTCACGTGCGGAAGCCGCGCCAGGGCGGCTTCGGCGTTCGCGTGGGTGCTGACGCAGCGGAATCCGGCCGCGCCGTCGATCAAGAGAGCCAGACTGGAGCGAATGCTCTCGTCATCCTCGACAATCGCGACTGTCACGGGTTCGGGCATGGGCGAAGCCGGACCTGAGTCTGCCCCGGGGAGGGAGGCGCCGCAATCGCACAAAGATGTGCATGGGGCGCAGGCCGCAGGACGGGCGATCAATCGATTCGCACTCGCGCTGAAATGGTCGTGCCCGCGCCTGTCCGGCTGGAGACCGTGAACTCGCCGCCCAGCGTTTCCACGCGCCGGCGCATGTTCGACAGGCCGTTGCGCTCGGCCGAAACGTCGTCCGGCCCGAAGCCGCGCCCGTTGTCCTTGACGGTCAGAATCAGGATCGAATCCTCGATTGAGAGACGGAGCCAGACCTCGGTGGCGCCGGAGTGCTTGACCACGTTGTTGAGCGCCTCCTTGGCCACGAGAAAAAGGTTGTGTCGCATTTCCGCAGGCAGGCGGATGGCGGGAGGATTTGCCGGAAAGTCCAGCCGGCAGTGGATGTTCGTGGCGGTCAGGAACTCCTCGGCGTGCGCGGAAAGATACGAGAGCAGGTGGTCGAGCGTATCCTTTTGCGGATTCACCGCCCACACGATTTCGTCCAGGGTGCGGGCGAGTTGCCGGGCGCTCTCCGACAGTTCCCCGGCCCGGGCTTGGGCCTGGAGGGGGGAGTGGGCCTCCCTTCTCACCAGTTCGCTCAACAAGGTGATGCGTGTGAGGCTGGCGCCGAGATGATCGTGCATGTCACGGGCGATACGACCGCGCTCCACCTCCAGGGCGTGCGCGGCTTGTAACC
>DATLZF010000105.1:0-3985 GCA_035574135.1 Candidatus Methylomirabilota bacterium | reverse complement strand
CCTGGGTCTCGCCCCCCCAACTCACGTCGTCAAACATCACGCACAATGCCGCCAACATCGCGCACGCGGCGTCCACCGCGTTGCCACCGCGATCAAACGTGCGCGCCCCGGCCGCGGTGCCGAGGGGCTTGCCGGCAATGGCCATCCAATGACGACCGTGGAGGGGGGGCTTCTCCGTTTGGGCCGGCATCCGCACCGGCAGGGCAAGCGCCATCGCACTGACCAGCACGGCCAGCCCTCGCTGCCAGCGCCTTCGGTCTCGGTGAATGCAACTCATGGCGTTGCTACGATCTCAATACGCGGACTGGTCTCCGGTGCGCACCGGAAACGGCTCCCGAGCTTTGACCACCCCGGGCGGGCTTGATTTTCCCCCATCGGTGATCGGCCCGGCGCTCACCGGCAGGGACTCTCGTTCAATGCGGAGGCCAGTCTCAGGCATACGAAATGGGAATGCAAATCTCCTGTGGCCTGCCGGTGCGATCGCCAGGGGCGGCCCCGCTCGCGGAAAGCGGCGCGGGCGGCGCTCGGCGGCGCGACGGCGGATCCCCGTCCGGGCCAGCCCCGAGGCCGCCGCCGAGGCGGGATCAGAAGCGGGGAGGGGCAGCGCTGCCAGGCGGGCCGCCGTCTGCCAGCGTGTGCGCCAGGGCCTGCTCGGAGTGCTGGGCGGCCACCGGGGCCAGCCGATCATAAGCTCCGAAATCGGCAAACCAGTGCCGCTTGGCCAGGCGATACAGCCAATGCTTTTCCGGCACCTCGCGGCCCGGCAGCCACTGGCTGAAGCGCGGGGTCATGGCCTCCAGTTCGGCCAGGGCGGTGCCGCGCACGGTGGTGTCCCGGGCGCCATGTTTTACGACCAATGCCTTCACCAGATCCGGGCGCTCCAGAACCACACAGCCCCGGGTGTGTCGGGCGCTGAGCTCGCGGAAGTCTCGCAAAAAGGCGCTCTGCCGCATGGTTTCGAAAAGGCCGCGTGGATCGCGGATCGTTTCGGTGGCGAACTGGATGATCGGGCAGGGCTCGATGTCGCCCTTGGGGCCGATGTGGTGGCTGATGCCGGTGCTCATTGGGCAGAGGGCCCGCCCCTCGCCGTCGTAGTAGGCATCGATGATGGCTATGGGCATCTTCGCCCGCATGGTGGTGACGAATTCACGGATGCGGACGAGTTGATCCGGGCGCAGGGCGAGTTGGAAGTTCGGCTGCGGCCCCACCGGACGGTAGGTGTGATACCAGACGTAGTGGACGCCACGGTCGATGAGTTCCTGCAGCCAGGCCTCGGTGAGCAGTTCGTCAATGTTCGACTGGCAGACGCTGGTGGCCACGCCCGTGAGCAGCCCTTCGCGCAGGCAGTGATCGAGGCCGCGCAGCGTCCGGGTGAAGACGTCCTTCCGGCCGCGCCGCTCGTCGCTGGTGATCTCGCGGCCTTCGATGCTGATGAGCGGGGTCGCGTTGCCCAGTTCGCGCAGGCGACGAGCCGTCTTCTCCGTGATGAGCTGCCCATTGGTGAAGATTTGAAAGTAACAGCCCGGGTGCGCCGCAAGGAGGTCGAGCAAACCCGGGTGCATGAAGGGCTCCCCGCCCAGAATGCCGAAGAAGGAGTTCCCGTGCCGCCGGGCGTTGTCGATGGTGCGGTGGAGCGTCTCCAGGTCGAGGGCGTCACGTTCCTCCACGTCCACCCAGCAGCCCTGGCAGCGGAGATTGCAGGAGTTGAGAATTGAGAGGTAGAGGAACGGCGGGAAATACTCGCCGCGTTTGAGGCGCCGTTTGAACCGTTCGACGGAGAGCACTCCCTTGACGCCGAAGTTCCAGAGGAACTTGCCCACACAGCGCGGGTCGGCTGTGCGGAGCGTGCGGAAAATCAGGGTGGGAAGCATGAGGGATTCGGGCCGGCGCGCCGCAGATGCTGTTCAAGTCTTGAGAACCGTCGCCGGTCGTTCGCCATGGAACCCGGCAGGGGGAGCTAGGGCGCCGGCGGCGACCACGTCCGGCCGGCCAAAGAGGCCACGGTGGAGTGGGTGCGTGCGCCGTCTCATCGCGTCAGGTGGGGGCGGAGTTGGCCTGTACCGCGGCTTGCGCCCTGGCCTTGGCTTCCTCCGCGCGGCGGGCGATTTCCTCGGGCGAGGGCAGGCTCATCAGCACCTCGGGCGGGATGTCGCCGGAGCGGGCGAGCTGGGTCAGGCATTTCTGCCGTTCGGTCAGGGCCTTGTTGGCGTCGCGCTCCTTGCTGAAGCGGCTCTTGGCCTTCTCGCTGCGCTCGCGCAGCAGGGAATACACGTCGCCGCCCAGCAGCGCCGAGATGTCGATCTTCATCTTTTCGCGATTCAGGTCTGAATCGCTGACCACGTCGCCGTTGATGGGGCCGGCCTTGTATTTCGGGAACATGATGGCCGCCTCGGGACAGACGCGCGAACAGGCCGGGCAGTTGGTTTTGCACTGATCGTTGTGCTGAACCTGGATCCGCTGCTGGGTATCGACCCCGTACACACCAAACAGACAAAAACTCAGGCACTGCATGCAGTTCGTGCACCGGTCGTAGTCGATGACGGGAAACCATGGCTTCCACTCTCCGGGCCGGACTGCCCCCAGGGCTGCACGGGTGGCTTCGACCTCGCTGGAGATGCGGGCCGCGTCCATGCCGGTGATATCGCGGACCTGGACGGCGGAACCGTCCGCGGCAGTGTGCGGCGGAAAGGAGTTCGCCCCGGTAAACCGCCCCAGGACAAGCACCGCGCCGCGGTCGTGCGGGGCCACGCGACCATTCTCGCCGACCCTTGTGACGGCGTAACCCCGTTCGAGCAGGGCGGACAGGGCGTCGAAGCGCTCTTGCGTCGAGAGCGCGGTGGAATCGCGACCCTCGTAGAGGACGACGCGAAGGGGGCTTTGAGTGGCGAGGGACATGGCCATACTAGGCGTGGACCGCGGGTGAATCGGAAACGGGCGCGTCGGCGGCGGTGACCTTGCCGGCGGGCAGGTTGGGTTTGATCTCCGGGCTGGCCAGGGCGGCGCCGATTTCCTCGGCGCTTTGGACGCGCATGTTGAGAACCTCCGTGCCGGCTTGAGACAAGGGTGCTCCCGCAGCGGCGAAAAGCCACTTCACGGCCCGTGGGTAACAGGCGGCAATCTTCACAGCCCCGCCCGCCGCCAGCCGCTGCAGCGCCGGATCGCGGCGGGCGCTCAACTCGCACAGATCCGCCACGGCGTCGAAAGCCACGCCGGACTCACAGAGCTTTCGCAGCACGGCTTCCTTGACGTCCTTGGGCACGACTTGGGCGTAGTGGCAGTGGCAATACAGGATGCGCGGCGTTTCGGTCATTGCTGGGCTTGTCTATACCGATGATGACTCCCGGTGACAACCGATGGTTTCGCCGGAGATGCGATGGGCCGCCGCGAGCATCGAGGGGTGAGGGGTGTGCTGTCCTGCCATATGGTGCCCGGCACAGGCCCATGCCTGCTCGGGACGAGGAAGCGGGCGGTGCTTGTCGGCAGATCTGGCGAAGAGGCCGGTTGGCGACCCAATCAGGGTGCCAGAGGGCTGTTCGGGGCGGTCGTGCCCCGATTGAAGGCCACGGTTGGACGCGGCGCGGCAGGTGCATGTGAAGATGGCCCGAAGAGCCGGGAGCTACGCCGTGGCCTTGGTGCGGTAGCTTGGGCGGTGCCGGCAGCGGCCTGTCCAGTTCGGCCGACGCTTCTTTTCTGCCGATCCTGAGCGGGTCGGGGCGCCGGCTGCGCGCTGGTGGTGGGAGCGTGCGTGTCAGCGCAGTGGGCTGCGCCAGGTCCAGCTCTCCCCACGGGGGGCGCGCATTGAGTGCGGTGCTCCCGCAGGCCAACCCCTGGACCGCAGGGTCAAGCTGTCCGGAGACTCCCTTTCGTAAGCCAACGGCTGGTCTTCGACGATTTGGCCCGGGATGGTGTGGAGGAAGCGTGGCACCAGGTCTTCGAGGCGCGCGGGAAAAGCCCCGGTGGCGAGGCGGTGGCGTTCCGCCGCGCA
>DATLZF010000104.1:0-3410 GCA_035574135.1 Candidatus Methylomirabilota bacterium | reverse complement strand
GACAAGCGGGGTTTCGCCGTCTCAACCGGTTCGGCGTGTGCCAGCGGGAAGGAAAAACCGTCGCACGTCCTCACCGCCATGAACCGGGCGGCGGGCGCGGGACGCGCGCTGCGTTTCAGCGCCGGATGGAAAACCACCGAACAAGAATGGCAGGCCCTGGCGGAGGCCGTTCTGGCCGTAATCGCCGACAGAGCCTGACCCACCGAACGGCCCTGGGGCATCCTCGTCGCCCCTGGTCCGGGCCCGCGCCGACAGGCTACGGTGGGCCACCGCGCTGGCTCGCGCAGTCGGCGGGTAGCGCGATCTCCCGTCTTGCGGAATCGTCTCTTGCCGGCAACATGCGCGGGTCTTGCCCATTTTCGCATGAGACTACAAATGATCCGAGGGGCGGCCGTCTGCGCGGTTCTGGCCCTGGTTTGCGGCTGTCGGTCTCCCAAGGAGCCGGGCGGCGCCGGTCTGGCCCACGTCACCATCAAGGGAACGCCACTCTACGTGATTCAGGACACCGCCGAGGCGGTATTCCGGGAGAACGGCTACCGCATCGTGGAGAAGCAACCGACCCTGATGGTGTTCGATCGGCAGGGCAGCAAGTTGGACGCCCTGGCATGGGGCGGCTGGTCCGGCGAGGGCGTCGTCATGCGCGTGAAGGTTTCCATCACCGGCCAGCCGCCGGAGGAACACCTGCTGGAGGCCCGCGTGTACGCGGTGCGCGACGCTTCCGACCCCTTCTTCGCGGACGAGAGCCGAATGGTGCTGATCAAACGGGGACCGTACCGGAAGATGCTGGAAGAGGTGCGCCGCCGCTTGAATCCCGACGGCAAGAGCAAGTGACGGGCCGGCGGGTCCGTGAAGCCCGGCGTCGGTCCCTGGCGCTCAGGCCGGCTGTTGGCGCGGCCAGCGTCGCAGGCCGTTTTGCAGCAAGAGTCGCCAGACCATGAACAAGGCCTCCCAGATGATCTTGCGCGACATCTTGGAGCTGCCGTGGAAGCGATCGAGGAACGTGATGGGCACCTCCGCGATGCGCAAACCCTGGCGCCAGATTTTGTGCGTCATCTCGATCTGGAAGCTGTAGCCGTTGGAACGAACGGCGTCCAGGTCGAGACTTTGCAGCGCGCGGCGTCGGAAACATTTGTAGCCTCCGGTGGGATCGCTGATCGGCATGCCCGTGACCAACCGCACATACTGGCCCGCGGCCATCGAGAGCATCAGCCGCTTGAGCGGCCAGTTGATGACGCGGATGCCGTGCTTGTAACGGGTGCCCAGCACGAGGTCGGCGTTCTCGGCGGCCTTGAGGAAGTTCGGGATTTCGTCCGGATTGTGCGAGAAATCGCCGTCCATCTCGAAGAAGAACTCGTAGTCCCGCCCCAGCGCCCATTTGAAACCATCGATGTAGGCGCGCCCGAGGCCGTTTTTGACCGTGCGATGCAGCACATGCACGCGCGGGTTCTTCGCCGCGATGGCATCGGCCAGTTCGCCCGTGCCGTCCGGCGAGCTGTCATCCACCACCAGCACGTCCACCGCGGCCGGCTGGGCCATGATGCGCTCAATCAGTGGCCCCAGATTCTCCCGCTCGTTGTAGGTCGGGACGATGACGATGGTCTTGTCGCTCATGCTTGGATGCAATGGAGCACAGGAGTATGCGAGGCCCCGGTCGAACTCAAGTACTCTCCCCGCCTGCGCCCTCCCTCGAAGGTGGCGCTGTTCGTCACCTCACTCCCACCGCAGCACCGCCACCCCCGCCCCCACGGGCAACGTGACCCCGGGTGGCACGTCCACCAGACCTTGGGCTTCGGCGAGGGAATGCAGGTGATGGGAAGCCTGTCCTCCCGCGGCAAACACCTGCCCTGTCGAGTCCACCTTCACCCGCACGAAGTGCCGTCGATCCCCACGATTGATCAGCACCTCCGCCAGACGCCCCGGTGTCGTCATCGGCCGCGTCTCCGCCGCGCCTTGCAGACGGAGAATGGCGGGTCGCAGCAACAAGAAGGCGGTGACAAAGGCAGAGACCGGGTTGCCCGGCAGGCCGAAGAGCCACCGATCTCGCCAGCGCCCGAAGAGGAAGGGCTTGCCCGGCTTGATGGCGACGCGCCAGAAGCCGGTCTCGCCACCCAGATCGGCCAGAGCCTGCTTCACCCAGTCGAGGTCCCCCACGGAGGCGCCTCCCGTGGTCACCACCACGTCCGCTTGCTCGAACGCCCGTTCCAGCGCGGTGCGCGTGGCCGAGCGCGTGTCCGGCACGATCGGGTAGGCGCGGGGCATCGCGCCGGCCGCACGCAACAGCGGAGCCAGCATCATGCGGTTGCTTTCATAAACCTGCCCCGCAACCAGAGGCCGACCGGGTTCGACCAACTCACTGCCCGTGGCAAGCAGGCCGACCGACGGCCGGCGATGCACCTGAAGCTCGGAGATGCCCAACGCCGCCAGCAGGCCCAACCGGGCGCAACCCAACCGGTCGCCGGGCCGGACCACGAGCACCCCGCGCTTAATGTCCTCACCCCGGAAACGCACGTTCTCCCACGGCTTCACGGGATCGAGCACCAGCAGCCGATCGGGTTGAGCGTCGGTCGTCCGCGTGTCTTCCTGCATCACCACGGCGTCCGCGCCTTCCGGCAGCGGCGAGCCGGTGAAGACACGCACGCATCGGCCGGAGGTGACCCGCACCTGGGCTCCGCCCCCGGCCGGCAACTGCCCCGCCAGCTCGAGCTCGACCGGCGACGCGGCGCTGGCCGGGGCCACGTCCGCCGTCCGCACGGCGTAGCCATCCATGGCCGAGTTGTCGAAGGGCGGCAAATCGAGCGGCGCCACCACCGGCGCGGCGACAAAACGATGCTCCGCCTCGGCCAGAGGCACCGCCTCGGCAGGCAGCGGCCGAATGGCGTCCAGGATGCGCGCCACAGCGTCTTCGAGGGAAATCATGGTGGGCCGGCTTCCACCGCCGGAACGGGGTTGGAGTTGGGACGGGCTCAGGTGCGATCCACGAGCATGAACGTGACATCCGCCTCGCTCACCGCCTCATCCCCGACCTTGCACACGCCCTTGGCCTTGCCGATCTTGCCGCGCACCTTCACCATCTCGATCTCGATGAGAAGGGTGTCGCCCGGGCGCACCGGCTTGCGCCATTTGACGTTTTCGGCGGACATGAAATAGGCCAGTTTGCCGAAATTTTCCGCCTGCTTGAGCATGAGCAGGCCGGCCACCTGGGCCATGGCTTCCAATTGGAGGACCCCCGGCATGATGGGATGTCCCGGGAAGTGCCCTTGGAAGTACGGTTCGTTGATCGTCACGTTTTTGAGCGCCACGATCCGGGCGCCCTCGATTTTGATGACGCGGTCGATCATCAGGAATGGATACCGATGGGGCAGCGCCTTGAGCACCTGCATGATGTCCAGTTCCGCGACATTGCTCATGGC
>DATLZF010000103.1:0-4987 GCA_035574135.1 Candidatus Methylomirabilota bacterium | reverse complement strand
ATCAAGGCGTAGTCCAGCGCCGTCACCAAGCCGCCCGCCAGCAGGAAACGAATCACGCTCTGTCTGCCATCGCCCATCGCGCCCCAGCTTGCGGGGGGAGGGAGCACGCCATCAACCGGCATCTGCGGCGCTCGCCGGGAGGGCCACCGCACTCACGGGATCAATACGATCTTGCCGCCCACGCCGGACTCCATGACGGCGACGTGGGCGGCGGCGGCCTCGGCCAACGGGAATTCGCGCGCGATGACCGGACGCACGATGCCACTCTCGATCGCCGCCGCCAGGCCGGCGTGGATGGAGGCGAGATCCCGACCCTTGACGTTGAAGAGGGACATGCCCCGGATGTCGGCGTCGCGGCTCATGGTGTCCCGCGGGGTGATCTCGACCGGACCGCGGCTGCCAATGACCACCACGCGCCCTTGTTCGGCCAGCAGCGGGAGGTCCTTGCCGAGGTTGACGTTGGCCAGCATTTCGAGAATCACCTCGACGCCCCGTCCGCCAGTGAGCGCCAGGATTGCTTTCGTGTAATCGGCGGCGCGGTGGTTTACCGCGTGATGCGCGCCTTCGCGTCGCACCAGATCGAGCCCCCGTTCAGTTCCGGCCGTGCCAATCACCGTCAGGCCGAAGGCCCTCGCGAGCTGGGTGGCCGCCAGGCCAACGCCCCCGCTGGCACCGTGGATCAGCACCGTTTCCCCGGCCGCCACCCGCGCGCGGTGGAACAAGGCACGGTACGCCGTGGCGTAAGGCACGTTCACGCCCGCGCCCTGGGCAAAGGAAAGCCGATCCGAGAGCGGATACACCTGCCCCGGCGCACAGAGAGTCCACTCCGCATAAGCGCCCGTGACGGTGCCGGCGGTATAAACCCGCTGGCCGGGACGAAGCGTGGTCACTCCGGGTCCGAGTTCCTCGACCACGCCGGCGGCGTCGAGGCCCGGAATCCACGGAAGGGTGATGGCGGGGTTGGCTCCGGCGCGGAAATACGTATCCACCGGATTGACCCCGATGGCGTGAATTTTGACCAAGACCTCCCCCGCCCCCGGTTTCGGCCTGGGGATTTCGGCCAGTTGCAGCACCTCGGGACCGCCGAACCGCTCTACTCGAATCGCTTTCATGCAGGTGAAGGCCGGAGGAGTGTGGTCCATCGGCGGGCGGGGAAGTCAAGACCGGCCACGACAACGATCGCCTACAATTTGCCAATGGATGCGCAGCAGGAGGGCGCCGCGCCGTCTCGAATGCCCCGCGTATGAAGCAATCCAAGTCATTCGTTCGATCCCTGGTTTTGACTGTGCTGGCGACAGCCGCGGCTGGCGCGACGACTGTGTCCGGTGCGGACTGGAAGACTGCGCCCGTTTCCCCGGTGACCAATCCGGTGTTCTTCGAGGATCCCCACATCCGCACGGAGATCCGCCCGATTTTCCTGTATCACAACCTGGACGAGAACTTTCTCGCCGGCGAAGGGCGGGCCATTCTGGCGGCGGCCCAGTTGCGCTGGGCGGTGAACGACCGGCTGGCCGTGATCGCCACCAAGGACGGTTACGTGGACATCGAGCTGGACGACGCGCCGGCCCTGTCACACAGCGGTTGGGCGGACCTGGCCTTCGGGCTGAAATACGCCCTGATCCGCAATGACGAGCACCAGTTCATTCTCACGCCCGGTCTGACCTTCGAGATTCCCACCGGTGACGACGAGGTGTTTCAGGGCAACGGCGACGGCGAATGGAATCCGTTTGTCTCGGCCGCCAAGGGTTGGGGGAACTTTCGCATGCTCGGGAACTTCGGCGGCCGCATCCCGAACAACCAAGAGGAGGAAACCGCGCAACTGCACTACAGCCTGCAGGTGGATTACAACGTCTGCCCATGGTTCGTGCCGTTCGTGGCGCTCAACGCGTTCACCGTCCTGACCGAAGGTGAGAACCCGCTGCCACTGGACGAGGAGGGCTTCGACCTGATCAACTTTGGGGCCCCCAATGCCGGAGGACACACCCAGGCGGCTGCCGGGGTGGGTTTCCGCTCGCGCCTGCATAAGAACGCGGAGCTTGGTTTCGCCTACGAGCGCGGCCTGGACGGAGGGGATGGATTCTTCGACGACCGCTTCACCCTGGATCTGATCGTTCACTTCTGAGCGACGTTCGGCGGCCTGTCCTGAGAGGCGCCACGCTGGGCCAGACTTGCCAGAGAGGCGCGCGGATGGTGCGGTGAAACCGTTCGCGATGGCGAACGCTCGAACATGAAACCGCAATTGCTCGCTTTGCTTACTGCCGCTGCCTGGGGCGTCGGCGGCTATTTCGAGAAGAAGGGCCTCCAACTCGGCCAACTATCTCCGCAGATGGGCATCACCCTGCGCACGGCTGTCGCCGTGGTGGTGCTGGGCCTGGTCAGCTTGCCCCAGTGGAAATCCGTCACCACGGCCGGCCCGAGGGCGTTGCTTTACATGGTCCTCGGCGGTGGCGTGGTGGCGGGCTCCCTGGGCATGCTGTGCTTCTATGGCGCCATCAAGGAGGCTCCACTGGGCCGGGTAATGCCGATTGCGTTTACCGCTCCGCTGTTTGGCGCCGCGATGGGAATCCTGTGGGGCGGCGAACCGCTCACGTTCAAAACCATCCTCGGCGCCGCGCTGACCGTGAGCGGCATCGTGGTGCTGACGCTGAAGTGACGGGAACAGGTGGCGGCGCCGGCTCACCGGCGTGCGGTTCCGCGCCGGGCACTTGTCCCGTTGAACCCGCGGGTCAACAGCCGCACCGTCCGGCGCAGCAGCGCGAGGAGGAAGTTCTCCTTGCCGACCGGCGGACCGCCAATCGCCTGGACGGGAGAACTGCACAGGGGGCAGAGGCGCAGCGCCCGCCCGCCTACCCGACGCAAGACATGCACGCAGGGGTCGCAAAACGTCCGCCCGCACTTGGTGCAACGATCCGAGGCGGGGAATCCGGGATGGTTCTCACACGGCAGCGCGCCTTCGGGCAGGGTTACGGCGAGCCGCGTGGGTTGGGCCGGCAAGGTCGGGATGGCCACCCGGGCGGGCCCCGGATCGAGAACCAGTTCCACGTCTCCCAACCGCAACATCTGCCCCGCCGCCAGCGTCTGCTCGGCCACCTTGTGGTTGTCGATGAAGGTTCCGTTGGTTGAGCCCAGGTCGCGGACAATGACGCTGCCATCCGTCACGACCATCTCGCAGTGAAAGGACGAGACCGTCGCGTGCAAGATGGGCAGGTCGTTCTCCGGACTCCGTCCGATGCGGGTCACACCCGGCTTGAGCTCGACGGTGGTCGTACCGGTCGCCAATTTGATGGAGAGTCTGGCCATAGCACCTCCGCACGCCTGTATTTGACAGGGAAGAGCGTAGGGCGATGCGGCCTGATTGTCGATGAAAAAGGCCCGGCCTGACTCCGCCCCGCCGGGTCGGGGCAATGGATCCGGCACGCTCGGGCCCTGCACCGCCGCGCAACACTCAATTGCCCCGGGTTGGTGGCCGGGCGTGGGGGCACGCGGCCAACAGCGTTCACGAGCGAACCGGCTGCACGATTACCTTGCCCAAAACCTGGCGCGAGCGGAGCCGCGCCAGTGCCGCCTCCGCCTCCGCCAGGCCGTAGGTGGAATCGATGACCGGCTGGAGGCGGCCGGCCGCCGCCCAGTCGAGCGTGGCCCGGAGGTCTGCGCTATTGCGCCCGTAGCTGCCCACCAGGCGCTGCTGTTTCACAAAGAACGGCCAGAGGTTGAGCTTCACCTCCGCGCCGGTGGTCGCGCCACAGGTGACCACGGTGCCCCCGCGAGCCAGGCATTGGAACAGCCGGGGCAGGGTCTCGCCGCCGAGGTGCTCCACCACCACGTCCACGCCGCGTTTGCCCGTCAGCCGCCGCACCTCGGCCGGCCAGCCGGGATCGGCAGGATCCAGCGCGTGTTCGGCACCGAGTCGCAGGGCCAGTTCGCGCTTGGCCGGGGTCGAGCCCGTGCTCAACACACGAGCGCCGAGCTCCCGGGCGATCTGGATGGCCGCGGATCCGACGCCGCTGGCTCCGGCCATGACCAGCACCCATTGGCCGCGTTGCACGGTCACGCGGTCGGTGAGCATGTGCATGGCCGTGCTGCCGGCCAGCGTCAACGCCGCGGAGGTGTTGAAATCCACGTTCGCAGGCAACTGCACGAGGGCGCGGGCCGGCACGGTCACCTGTTCCGCCAGGCCGCCGTCGCGCTGGACGCCCAGCATGACATTGCCCAGGCACATCGATTCCTGCCCGGCCCGGCAGTATTCGCACGCGCCGCAGAACAGGTTCGATTGCACGGCCACCCGGGTGCCGAGATCCCATGAGCTTACCTGTGCGCCGCGGGCGACGATCCGGCCGGCGATTTCGCAGCCCGGGGTGCGCGGCAGTGACACCGGCACCGGCAGGGCGCCCCTTTCGCACCAGAGATCGAGGTGGTTCAAGCCACAGGCATGAACCTCGACGACGACTTCGTCCGCCGCCGGCACGGGCGCCGGGATGTCGGCGAGTTGGAACCGGCCGGGAGAACCGTGGCCGACAAGCTGGAAGGCTTTCACGGGGCGATCTAACCGCGAGCCGGGCGCGCGGAACAAGCCGGAAGCGGGTGATGCCCGGCGCCGGGCATGGCGGCCGCGGCGCGGCACGGCTGGCAGCCACCGAGGAATTGTGGTCGCCAAGGCAGCGGAAGGAATGCTAGCAAGACGCACCGCGCTCGCGGTGCCATGAAGCCGGGCCAGATCATCCTCGCGTCTCGAAGGTCGCTCCTGGTGGTGTTCCTGCTGGCGGCGGGCGGTGGGTGCCGGCCGCCGGGCGACAACCCACCGGCCGCCGGGGCACACCTGCCACGGCTGTTCGAGGACATCACCCCGTCCAGCGGTCTGAACTTCGTCCACGACTCCGGTGCGCACGGTGGTTACTTCATGCCGGAACACCTTGGCTCCGGTGCGGCCGTGCTCGATTTCGACAATGATGGCCGCCTCGATCTCTACCTCGTCCAGCATGGCGGGCCT
>DATLZF010000102.1:0-3187 GCA_035574135.1 Candidatus Methylomirabilota bacterium | reverse complement strand
CTTTGGTGGGGTGGGCACGGTGCCGGGCACGTTGCTCGGGGTGGCGGCTCTGGCTGTGCTGGGCAACGGACTCACGCGCGTGCCGGCCACGATGAACATGGCCGGGGAACTGGCCGGCCTGTTGACCGGTGCGTTGCTGCTGCTGGCGCTGGCAGGCAGCGCATGGTTTCGGCGAGCCGCGGCCCGCCCGATGGGCCCGCCACCGTCCGGTTCCTGAGCCGCCCATGCACCTTTTTCTCGGCGCCGACGAAGCGTCACCATTTCTGATCGAGGAGTTGCGGCGTGCCGCCCCTGCACGAGCGCACGAGATCCTTCAGGCGGGCCTGGTCCGAAGCGAACTCGACCTGGTGGAGCAGCGGCTTCCCGTGCCCCTGGCCTTTGCCTGGCAAGCGCTCTTGAACGTGCAACCCGCTCGGGCGGGATCGATTCGCGCGTGGCACGACCTGTTGTGGCAAACGGTGACGACGCACCTGCCGCAGGAGCAGCCGTGGCATCTGCATGTTGTTTCCCACTACGGCGTCGCCGGGGCCGGAGCCCACCGCTGCCAATTGATTCGCGAGGCGTTACGCGAGACACTGGGACGCAAGCGCCGGAGTCTGCGCCGGCTGTTGCGCAAGGCCCCCGTGCCGTTCGCGCCAGCGGATTCCCTGGTGCAATTGCTGTTGACCGGGCCAGACGCCGGCTGGTTGTCGCTCCTCCCGGCTCCGGCTCCGTTCGAAAACCGGCAGGTCGTTTCGCCCTTTGCCAAGGGAGAGATTCCCGTGGCGGAGGACAAGAGCGCGCCGAGTCGGGCCTTCGCCAAGCTGGTCGAGGCCGAACTGCGCCTGGGCCGGCGCATCGGGCCGGGGGAAACATGCGTCGATCTGGGGGCCTCCCCGGGAAGCTGGACCTACGTCGCCGTGCAACGCGGGGCGCGCGTCGTGGCCGTGGATCGCTCGCCCCTGCGGGAGGATCTGATGCGCACGCCGCTTGTACGGTTCGAGCAGGGGAATGCCTTCACCTTTGAGCCTCCGACGCCGGTGGACTGGTTGCTGTGCGACGTGATTGCCGCCCCTGAGCGAAGCATGAAACTGCTGCTGCAGTGGCTGCGTCGGCGGTGGATGCGCCATTTCGTGGTGACGATCAAATTCAAGGGCACCGGCGACTACGCCCAACTCGATCTGTTGAAGCGGGAGGCGCCGTCCCTGGCCACGAGCTTCCACTTGACGCACCTTTGCGCCAACCGCAACGAGGTCTGCGCGTTTGGCAGCGTTTGAAGGCTCCGGACCCGGGCGGCCGGCAGGCCCAATCCCGCGGGCGGGCGGCGGTCAGCGGAGCACCCAAGCCACGGCGATGATCAATCCCGCGGCCGCGCCCATGGACGAAACCAGATCGAGGAAGCCGGCTCGCGCGGGCGTCGCCGCCAACGGAGCCCGCCGGCCGAGAATGGAACGGTCGCTGAGACTGTCCCGCAACATGAGCGCCGCAAAAACAAGAGCCAGCGCGAACCCGGTGGCGAAAATGATGGGCGTGATCATAACGTTGTCCCGTTCCTGCCATCCGTAACACACAAATGGCGTTTCCGTGACGAAAAGGTTACGGCGGAGCGGCCCCTGTTCCCAAGCGATTCCGTAGTCAGGATTCGGCCAAGGACTGACACTTTGGCGTCATGCCGGCAGCCCGAGGCTTGCGGCGTGGCTGGTGCGGTGATCTGCCGGCCCGCCTTAGTTTCGAATGCGGAGAAAGCGAGTCGCGTTCGGACGGGGGATCACAGCGCGGAATCCAGTCGGCGTGGCCTCGATGGTCGCCGGCTCCGGTTCCCAGTCGGTGGCCGGCAGCACCGGGCTGCTTTCCACGGTGAACGAGGATGCCGCACCACCCAGAGGGGCCACAAAGTCGAGCGCCATGGCTCCATCCGGGAACGACACACCGGTGATCTCCAGATCCAGGCTGACGACCTCGACGTTGTCGAAGAGGACGTAGGCCTCCGGGCTGCCGATGGAATCGAACTGGTCATTGTGGCCAATCATGACCGTACCGGCCGAGAAGCCGGAGGTGTTGGGGAACTCATACACCAGGGCCCGGTTGATGAGGAGACCGATGCGGCCATAAAGCTGGCGCAGTTCCACCTGGGCCCAAACGCGGTTGCCGCCGGAGCCCTGGTTGCCCGGCGACCCGGCAAAGGCGTAGGGCGGCGCGGGGATGAAGGGCGACATCGCCGCCGCGGAGCGGTTGGTGAGCAGGCCCGGGGCGCTGCCGGGCGCAGAGTAGGAATAGGCGCCGTACTCGCGATTGGCGCTGCCGTCCGTTTCGATGGCCACCCAGATGCCGTCGCCGCCGCGAGTGGTGTTGTTGGTATCCACGCTCTGGGTGACGCGGTTGGTGAGCAGGCCCGAGTGATTCAAGCCCGCCAGAGCGTGCTCGGTGGTGCTGGCGGCGCCAAAGTTCAGCAACATGTCGAACCGCAAAGCGTAGTTACCGCGGAATTCCCGGCCGGTGGGGTAAAGGTTCACCGCGGCCGAACCGCCCGGCGTCGCGTCCTGCTTGTTCACCTGGATGAACAACCCCCGCGTGGTCCCGCCGCTACTGCGCGGAGCGGAGCCAACGCCGTTCTGGCTGTAATCATGGCCAAAAGCCACGGTCGCGTCGAAGATGCCGTTGTTGGCACCGAACACCTGCGTCCAGTTTTCCCCCGCGCCGGAGTCAAAATCATCCGCGAAAAGGACCCGGGCCGGAGGCAGTTCATTGTCGCGAATTCGGATCGTTGCGCTGGCCGAAGCACCCACCTGGTATTCGGGCGAGTCGGGATCGAGGGTCAGCGTGATCGTTTCGTCGCCCTCGTTTTCGGAATCATCGATCGGCGTCACGAGCAGCGAGTAATCCACCACGCCCGCCGCCAGCGTGAATCCTCCGAGCTCACCGGGCAACGTGTAGTCGATCCCTGGTTCCGCCGCGCCGCTCAGGAGGTAGTTGACCGCGAAAATCTCGATGTTCGTCTCGCCGAGCCGCGTGATGGTGAAGCTGCCCGTGTCGGCGGCATGCAGTTCGAACATGTTCGTGTCGCCGGGCGCCACCTCCAGAACGGGCGCTTCATCGTCGAGCAACGCCACGGAAACCAAGCCCGGCTGGACCGCGGAGTAATCTGCACTCGGCGCCAGGGCGATCACGATCGTTTCCACCCGTTCTGCGACGAGGTCGTCGAGCGGGG
>DATLZF010000101.1:0-2690 GCA_035574135.1 Candidatus Methylomirabilota bacterium | reverse complement strand
TGAAGGAGGTGGCCTCCAAGACTTCGGACGTGGCGGGGGATGGGACCACTACGGCGACGGTGCTGGCGCAGGCGATTGTGGCTGAGGGGATGAAGTATGTGGCCGCTGGCATGAATCCGATGGATTTGAAGCGGGGGATTGACAAGGCGGTGGAAGCGGTGGTGGAGCAGTTGAAGAAGATTTCCAAGCCGTGTACCACCAGCAAGGAGATTGCCCAGGTGGGGGCGATTTCGGCCAATCAGGATGCGGCGATTGGTCAGATCATTGCTGAGGCGATGGACAAGGTGGGCAAGGAGGGGGTGATCACGGTCGAGGATGGCAAGAGCCTGCAGAACGAGCTGGAGGTTGTGGAGGGCATGCAGTTTGACCGTGGGTATTTGTCGCCGTATTTCATCAACAATCCGGAGAAGCAGATCTGTGTGCTGGAGGAGCCGTATATTCTCTTCCATGACAAGAAGATCTCGGCGATTCGGGACTTGTTGCCGCTGTTGGAGCAGATTGCCAAGTCGGGCAAGCCGCTTTTGATTGTGGCCGAGGAGGTGGAAGGCGAGGCTTTGGCCACGCTGGTGGTGAACAATATTCGGGGGATTTTGAAGACTTGTGCGGTGAAGGCGCCGGGTTTTGGGGATCGCCGCAAGGCGATGCTGGAGGACATGGCGATTCTCACCGGGGGCACGGTGATCAGTGAAGAGCTGGGGCTCAAACTGGAGAACGTGACGCTCAAGGACCTGGGCCGCGCCAAACGCGTGGAAGTGGAGAAGGAAAACACCACCATCATCGACGGCGCTGGCGACAAGAAGCAGATCGAAGGCCGGATCAAGGCGATCCGCCAGCAGATCGAGGAAACCACCTCGGATTATGACCGCGAGAAGCTGCAGGAGCGGGTGGCGAAACTCGCCGGCGGTGTGGCGCTGATCAAGGTCGGCGCGGCTACCGAGATCGAGATGAAGGAGAAGAAGGCGCGGGTGGAGGATGCGCTGCATGCGACGCGCGCGGCGGTGGAAGAAGGCATCGTGCCGGGCGGCGGCATCGCGCTCATCCGCGCCCGTTCCGCCGTTGGCAAACTCAAGGGCGACAACCACGACCAGGACTGCGGCATCAAGATCGTGATGCGGGCGCTGGAAGAACCGCTGCGCCAGATCGTGGCGAATGCCGGCGGCGAGCCCTCGGTGGTGGTGAACAAGGTACTCGAGGGCAAGGGCAACTTCGGCTACAACGCGCAGACCGGCGAGTACGGAGACCTCGTCGAGATGGGCGTGCTCGATCCGACCAAGGTCGCGCGCTGCGCGCTGCAGAACGCCGCTTCAGTGGCGGGCCTGATCCTCACCACCGATGCGATGGTGGCGGAGCTGCCCAAGGAAGAGCCGGCCGGAAGCCACGCGCACGGCATGGGCGGCATGGACATGTAACCGGCTCTCATCCCGGACTCGATCGGGATGCGCTCACATTACGGAAACCCCGCTCCGGCGGGGTTTCCGTTTCAGCGCATCACGCCGCTGCGGTATTCTTGACGCACCGGTGATTTGAGGTTTTAATACCGCGCTTTCCGGCCGGCCGCAACGGCGCGGGAGCCATCGTTGCGTAGTGCTCGATTTTGTTCAGCGCAGGCTAACGTTGATGGGGCAAGCCGTCAAAGTTAAGGGCCGTCGGGCCCGGCCGAAGCCAAAATCCTTGTCCGGCGGCGGTGAAAAGTTGCACTACGGGGCCAGGTAGCTCAGTTGGTAGAGCAGAGGACTGAAAATCCTTGTGTCGGCGGTTCAATTCCGTCCCTGGCCACCACTTCCTGCGTCCTTTGTGTTGGTCCTCGGCTTTGATTTGTCCGGGCCGGTTCGAGCCCCGGCGCGGTTCTCGATCGATGCCCGGGTAGCGGACCGCTTTCCGTTCTTGCGGCGCCCTTTGGCGAAATCTTCGATGCCGTGGTCATCGGTTTCGGCCACGCGGGCGCGATGTGCGCGATCGATGCTGCTCGGTGAGGCGCGCGTGTCCTGCTGATCCAGGAAAGGTGCCGGGCAGCCTGTGTCAGTTTCCACAGCGCGGTTGTAGCCCTGCTCGATCGAGGACGGCGCTCGGCGGCGCCGAAGGCGCTCAATCGAGCGTGATGCCGGCCTTCCTGCCCACGTCGGCGATGCGGTTGCGCTCGGCTTTCATGAAGGCGAGGAATTCGGCGGGGGATTCCGGGCTAGGCGTGGCGCCGTTCCTGTTCATCTGCGCTTTTACTTCCGGCGCGTTGAGCGCCGTGACGAGTTCCTGGTGCAGGCGTTCGGTGACGGCCCGGGGGGTGCCTCGGGGCACGGCGATGCCCCACCACTGCACGATTTCGTATCCGGGGATGGTGTCGGCGACCGGGGGCAGCTCGGGCAGCAGCGGATCGCGCTGTGCACCGGTGGTCGCGAGCACCTTGATGCGGCCGGCCCGGCCGTGAGGCATGGCAACCAGGGGCGAAGTGATCAGGAACTGGATTTGTCCGGCCAGCATGTCCGTGAGCGCCGGTGCCGCGCCCTTGTAAGGCACGTGCGTGGTGTGGACGCCGGCGAGCACGTTGAACATCGCACCCGCCAGGTGAGCCGGTGAGCCGTTGCCTGCCGAACCATAATGGAGCTGCCCGGGCTTTTCTCGGGCGAACTTGACCAGGTCCGCAACGCTGTTCACGCCGAGCTGGGCATGGACGGTCACGACGTTGGCGACCCTTG
>DATLZF010000100.1:0-5284 GCA_035574135.1 Candidatus Methylomirabilota bacterium | reverse complement strand
CGATGACCGGCGCACTCAGCTTTGCGCCCCAGCGAAAGCGTTGCTCCATCCAGATGGAAACGGCCGTGCCCGCCAGCATCAGGGCCAGGAGCGACCACGAGTCATCCGGGGCAACCAAGGTCACGGTGCGGCAAATCGGGTCTGGAGGCTCCAGCGTGCGGGCGAATGAAAAACGGCCGGGCCTCGTCGCCCGCCACCACCGGACGCAAGACCCGGCGGGCGCGCGCGGCGCCGTGGTATCCCGGCGTGTGCCGTGGCTCCGTTGCCTGGCCGGAGGGGAGTCATTTCCGTGAACGATTCACCTCGGGAAGCGGGGTGGTCACAGCAACGGCTTGGGCTGCGCCTTCTTCCATTCCTCGGCGGACACGGACTTCTTCTCGTGCAGGTGGACGAAGGTGCCCTTTTTGTTGCCCACCACGATGTCGGGCAGGCCGTCCTTGTTGATGTCGCCCGCCACCACCTGCACGCCCACACCCGAGTTGTCGTCGATCAGGTAGGGGATGAAATCGACGCTCCGGTCTGCCCCGCGCACGAGTTTGAACCAGTAAAGCACGGCGGCGGTGTTGCGGTCCGGGTCGCCGGTGCGGCCGTGGGACCAGAAGCGTTTGCCCGTGAGGATGTCCTTCAGGCCGTCGCCGTCCATGTCCACCAGTTCGATGGCGTGGAGCTCGGAGAACTTGACGCCGTATTTGTTCTCGCGGGGCTCCTTGTTCATGATGATGTGCTCGCGGAACCTGATGTCGCCGCCCTCGCGATACTGTTCGTACCATGCGAGGCCGAAGCCGTGCGCCGCCAGGCCGGTGATGATGTCGTTCAAGCCGTCGCCGTTCACGTCATAGGCGTGCATCTGCGCGCCGCCCACGCCCAGGGGTTGGGGGTGGAACGTCCAGAGGGGATCGCCGGCAAGGGAGGCCGGTTGCTCCCACCAGCCGTTCTTTTCGATCAGGTCCGCCCGGCCGTCGCCGTTCACGTCGCCCACCCCCAGGCCGTGGGTGAAATTGCCGTATTTGTTGTTGGGCGAGATGGGGTGGAACGTCCACGGTTTCTCGGGCGTGTTCCAATCGGGTGTGGCGTAGCCATACTGGCCCTTGGTGATGCAGACCAGCTCCGGTTTGCCGTCCCCGGTGAGGTCGGTGAAGGTGGGCGACTCGTTGTCGGTCTGGGTGAAAACCTTGTGCCGCGGCCAGTGACCCTCCTTGTCCCGGGGGTTCTCAAACCAGGAGGTGTCCTGCCCGGGAAAGCCGATGATGAGAATGTCGTTCCAGCCGTCCTTGTTGAAGTCCAGTGCCCAGGCGAAAAAGTTGTCCGAGTACTTGTTGTCCTTTCCGAGCGCGCCCTCGAAGCCCGGCACCTCGACCGTGGTCATCGGGCCCAGCTTGAGTTGGAAGGTCCGGGTGGCCGGGTAGTACTCGTGCCGTTTCTTGAAGTCCGGTCCCTCCCACCACCACGGACCCGCGATGACATCGTGGTGCCCGTCGTTGTTCAGATCACCGAAGTTCGCGCCCTCGCACCAGAACTGGTCGCTCAACTGGATGCGTTGAAAGCGGTGCAGTTCTTCGGCCGGCCCCGGGGAAGCGAGCCCGAGCAGGCCCGCCAGTAAAATGCGTGGTGTCCTCATGGTGTTGTTGCGTTGGACGATGTTGGGTCGGATTTTCTCGGATGAGAATCAAAAGATTCGGCCCCCGCTGCGAGGGGCGATGGCTTGATTCGAGCGGAACGGGGGCGGTGCGAGCAGGAGCCCACCGGGTTGCGCCGCCACGGGGAAAAGGCTGGACTTGGCAGGCCGGCCGGGAAATGAAGGAAAGCGCGATGGCCGGATCGCGAGCATGAAGCGCAACGACCCCGATGAGGAATTGGTGCTGCAGCAGCGGCGCGAGCAAATGCTCAAACTGGTGGCCCGCGGCTTCTACAACGAACTGATCAACTACGGCGTGCGCAAGGACGAGGTCATCAAGGTCGCCTCGCATCTCCTCGACAATCTGATGGCCCGCGACCACCCCGCCGGCCCCGAGGTGGGAAGTTACCGGGACATCTTCACCCTCGCTTCCGTGCGGGATGACTGGGAGACGCGGCGGGAACTGGGCGTGCAGCACGTCGTCCTGCGGCCCTTGGATGCGTCCCTGGTTCCGTGTGTGAGCCGGTGGCTGAAAAGCCGGGCCGTGCGCGAAAGCTTCGTTCCCGCCTTCCCCGTCACGATCGGCGAGCTCCGTCGTTACTTCGCCGACCCGACGCGGGATTACTTCGCGATCTTTCACGAAGGGCAGCCCGTGGGCATTGTGGGAGGCGAGAACCTCGACCGGCACTCGGGCCGGATCGAGATGAAGAAGTTGGTGGGCGAAGCGAGCGCGCGGGGCAAAGGCGTCGGCAAACGGGCGACGTTCGCCTTCCTGTACCACGCTTTTTTGACCCTGGGCCTGCACAAAGTTTACCTCCATTCCCGCGACATCAACATCCGCAACATCAATTTGAACAGCCGGTTCGGTTTCCAACTGGAGGGCGTGTTCTTCGAGGAACTCAAGGTCGGCGCCGTGCATCAGGACGTGGTGCGCATGGCGCTGACGCGACCGCGCTTTCTGGAACTCTTCTCGTCCGCGGCGGAACCGCGCTGATGAGGGGCGCTTCGTTCTCCCCGAGAAGCGATCCGACCTCCAGCCGACACGGGAGCGATCATCGCGTGAGGCGGGCAGCCGGGCCCGTTTCTCACAGAATTCGGAACGGCACGCGCACCGTTCCGTTGGTCAGCCGCCGCTGGACTCCCTCAAACAGATCCACCTCGAATGACTTGCCCACGTTGTTGCCTGCGAGGTCCTCGAGGGCCGTCTGGACGACCAGAGAATGCGCTCCCGGGCGCCACGCCTTGACCGGAGCAAAAACCCAGCGGCGTTCCGCGTCGGCCAGGCTGACGCGGCCCTCGACCGCCGCGCCGTCCTCGCGCGCGACCCGGATCATCCGTTGTGCCAGCGCGTGATCGAGCGGTTTTGGAAAGCGGACGACGAGGGCCTCCTTCGAACCGCGGGCGGGCGACTCGATCCGCCACTGCATCGGGTCGAGCGCCTCGCGATCAGGCGGACCCACCGTGAACGTTTTCTGAAACGAGTCCTTCAGCGGCACGCCATCAGCGTCCCGCCAATCGCGGTCGATGACCAGAGTGAACTTCCCCCCCGCCACCAGCGCCGGCCCGATCTCTTCGAGAGGCCGGACCCCGCGTTTGATCCGGCCGGGATCGATGATCAACGTCAACCGCGTCAGCGTGGCATCCCACAATTCCTCGTCGATCTCCAGAAAGGGAAGTTCCACGTCCTGCCCGGCCTGGTTGCGCAGGTGAATGTGGTCGTAGATATGACCGCGGCTCATGGGGGCGGAGAAATGAAGGTAAAACTTGAGGAGGTTTTCCGGCAGGTGGTCCGCGGTGGGATATACCTGGCGCACCACGGTGGCCGGCACCGAGCGACGGGCCGGCCGCTGGAACTCGGACACCACGGGTGCGGAATTGCCGGGTTCCCCGGGCAGTTCGCCGGGCAGGAACACCGCCCGGTAGCGCACGCCCGGTCCCAGCGGATACCGCGGCTTGAACCGCACCCGCCCGGCGGCGACGGCGTACTGCCCCAGCATGGGCGGAGTCTCCATCTCTTCCAGCCAGTTCTCCGCTGTCACGTGGACGCGGAGGAGTCGTTGCCACTGCTCCGGGGTGCGTCCCTGTCGCTCAATCTCCCGCAGCACTGCGGCCGGTACGCCGGATACCTCGACGGCGTAACGGTTGGTATCCGGCCGCCCGGCGATCCACCGGATCGTGAATGCGGGGTCGGCGGCCGGGACGGACAGGCCCCACACCATCGAGATGCCGCAGAGCATCCCGGTGGCGATGCGGCCAGGGGACCGCGGGGCTGTGGTCATGGCGTTCGGGCGATCGATGGCCGCCCCCGGATCAAGGCAGGTCGAGCGATTCCAGGTTCAAGGCGCCGCCATCCGCGCGGCGGAGCACGACGGCGTGTTGTGCGTCCAACCGGTCCAGTTGGTCCACGCCTTTCCAGCTCTCGATGGTTTCGTAGGGCACCCCTTTCTTTGCGCCGTCCGGAACGTGGCTGGTAATGCCTTCGGCATGTTCGATGGCGGCGGTGTCGATCTTCATGATGCCGCGGTTGCTGTTGGCCAGCAGCAGGTAGTCCTTGCCGCCCTTTTGATACACGATCATGTCCAGCGGCCGGTTGCGGTTGCCCAGTTCGGCAATGGTCTTGCCCTTGATCTTGGCCCCGGGGGTCAGGTCTTTGAGCGGAAGCTGAACCAGCGGCGTGCAGGTGTAGGCGGCCAGCAGGTGTGGCTCGTTCCCGATGTTGAAGGGAACGAAGGTCCGCACCGGCGCCCGTGTTTCAAACCGACCGTGTGCCCCGTGGTAAATCTCCACGGTGGTGCCGCGGCCCACCGTTTGAAACGGAAACGGGATCGCCCGCAGCGTCGAGGCAAACTCCTCGTTTGACAGACCCGCGACCAGCACGCGGTCCTGAAAGAACGCGACGTCCGTGATGGATTCCTGGCGCGGGTTGCTCTGCCGGTTGCCCGAGCCGATGACGCCGTCCACGGGCGCGTCGGGCAGTTCTCCCCGGGAAAACCGGACGCGCTCGAGGGACATGACCTCCAACTGCCCGTCCGTCCGCACCCGTGCCAGCACGGGCGTCGCCTCGGGCCCCCGCCCGCGGGACACGGCGAGATACACCTGCCGTGAGAGCGGGTTGACGACCAGGTCGTTGATCAAGACCTGATCCGGTGCGGTGCCGAGCAGACCGGCCAGCTTTTGGTTGATGCCCTCGACCCTCAGCGCCCCCGAGCCGGAGCCGGGCGTGGTGTCGCCGGTGGCAATGGCGACGATGGCGGCGGCCTTCGTGTCGGCGACAAAGAGGATGCCCTCCGGGCCGAAGGCCAGCGGGCCGACGGACTTGAGCTCGACCCTGCCTTCCTTCATCCCGGCGGTCCAGTTGGACGCCGGCGCGGCCGGGGTCCACAAGGCCAGCATGAGGAGCGAAATGGCGATTGGTTTCATGGCGCGATCCTTTGGTTGAGTGGCTGTGACAAAGTGAGGAGACCGGTCACTCGTGCGGTCGGTTACAAGGCGTTCCCCGCGCGGGGCGCGGGCCGGGAGGGCTGGGTGGCCCCATTGTTGTGCCTGTCCGGCGGGTTGGGAACGCAGTGCCCGCACCGCCGCCGGGGCGAGTCGCCGTCCCGGCCAGGTCACCGATGGGGTCGTGAGGTTGCCGGCCTAGCGTGTGAAGGCGTAGAGGCGCGTCTGCGT
>DATLZF010000099.1:0-2713 GCA_035574135.1 Candidatus Methylomirabilota bacterium | reverse complement strand
CCGCCGCGACGGCCTGGTGTGCATGAGCATGGACGGCCAAATCATGTGGAAGACGAAACGCGCGCCCGACTTCAACCGCGGGAGCATGATCCTGGCGGACGGAGTGCTGCTGGCCACAGACGGCGGCAGGTCCCTGTATGTAATCGAGCCCGATCCGAAGGAGTTCAAGATGTTGGCAAAGGCGGATTTGCTGGCCGAAGGCGGAGTCTCAACCGAGGGCATCGGCGCACGCGTGGGCGGTCCGACGCAGAACTGGGCGCCGCTGGCGCTTGCCGATGGAAAGCTGCTCCTCCGCGATCAAAGCCAGATGAAATGCGTGAAGGTGACGAAGTAGGTGACACCGCAAATCAGTCCCCTCATGTCCGCCCGGCGTCGCGTGGGATTGGTGCTGGCCCTGTGTGGATCCGTTTTGGCCAACGCTGCAACAGCCCCCGCAAACGCCGCGAGTCGAGCCAGCGAGAAGCCGGGAAACTGGCCCGGTTTTCGCGGGTCGGGCGCCATCGGCCACGCCACTCGGGCAAACCCGCCCACGGAATGGAGCGGCAACAGCAACAAAAACGTCCGCTGGAAAGCCAAGGTCCCGCGGCCGGGAATGAATTCGCCGGTGGTTTGGGAAGGGCGGCTCTTCCTTACCGGCGCCGACGAATCCGGGCGCGAGATGTTTTGCTTCGATACCGACACCGGCGCGCTGCTCTGGCGCCACGATGTCCGCGGCATTCCTGGCGTGCCTCCTGATGAGGAACTGCCGGACGTGATGGAAACGAGCGGACTGGCCGCCCCCACCGTCACGACAGACGGCCAACACGTGGCCGCGCTGTTTGCTACCGGCGAACTGGTCTGCACCGATGTGAACGGCAGGCGCGTCTGGGCGAAACACCTCGGCGTGCCGAAAAACCATTACGGTCATGCATCCTCCCTGATCCATCACGAGAATCGGCTGTTTGTTCAATTCGATCAGCAGACCAGCTCCGCGCTTCTGGCCTTTGACCTCGCGCTGGGCAAACTCGTTTGGGAAGCCAAACGCGGTCCGATTTCATGGTCCTCGCCGATCCTGGTTACGAACAAAGGGAGGCTGGAACTGATCCTGACCAACTGCAAAACGGTGGACAGCTACGATCCCAAAACGGGGAAGCTACTGTGGCAAATCGAGACCCTGGCGGGCGAGGTGGCCGCCTCACCGGCCTTTGCCGATGGAACGGTGTATGTTGCCAGCGAAGGCGCGGTCGCGGCCGCCATCGACGTGAGCAACCACGCCGCAAAACCCAAAGTGCGCTGGACCTGGGGCGAGACATTACCCGATGTGTCGAGTCCCGTGGCAAACGAGCGTTACGTCATTATCCCTTCCGGGCATGGCGTCGTCACCTGTCTGGACGCCAAAACGGGCAAGAAGCTGTGGGAACATGAATTCAGCGCCGGCTTCTACAGCGCGCCAATCCTCGTGAACGATCGCGTTTACATCCTCGATCTGGCGGGCGGGATGCAGATCTTCAGAATGAGCGACAAGTTTGAACTGCTCGGCGTATCCAAAATCGGAGAGGCCACCTACGCCACGCCGGCTTTTGTGGGCGACAGAATCTACATCCGGGGCGCCACGCACCTGTTTTGCGTCGGAGCGGAAAGCAAGTGAACGCCCAGCTTCTAAGACCTGTAGCCCGGTCGGGGTTACTTCACGCAATCGCGACCGCAACCGTGTTCACCAACCGCAGACCACGTTCACTGTCAACCGTCACGAAACCCGGAAACCGCGCTATTGCGATCAGTCCGGTGCTTCCGGATGACGGAAAGCTGACTGCGGGCTCCGGGGTCACGGTCACGGCCGGCCGCACTCGTGCCCGATTCCGAGAACGCAACCAAGCAACTGGAACTGCTTCATCTCTCCTGCAGCAGCCAGGGCGGATTCATCCGCGTCAGCCAGAACGTCCAGGCCCACCTGAAGGAGAGGAACGTGCCGCAAATGTGGCGCGTGGATGGACACGGGAACGATTTCAACCACTGGAAGAAGGGGCTCCAGCACTTCGCGCCATTGATTTTCAAACCTGCCGTCAAGTTGTAACACTTTGAGCAACCACCAATGGACTCGAATGAACGCAAATTGCTGGCCCGACCATGGGCCCGCGTGCTTGCATTCGTGCCGATTCGTGTTCATTCGTGGTTACCAACGCCGCTCATTGCATGAACAACACGAAACAACTTCTTTCCTTCCTAATCACGGGATGGGTCGGTCTCAACGCCCTGGCCGCTGACGCGCCGAATCGTCCGCTCCAGGTTCTGTATCTCGGCGAGACCGGCATGGGCGGCGGCGCGCGCGGCGGACTCGGTGGGGGGCGCACGAACTACGTTTATCTGCCGGGCCAGACGCTCGCACCCGAGGCGATTTACTTCGATCATCTCTCCGACCCCGCGCATCTGACGGACAGCTATCTCCGCCACTTCGACGCCGTGGTGCAGGTGCTGCCGGAAGCCAAGTTGGGCCCGGTGCAACAGAAGTTGATCGAGGCGTTCAAGAGCGCCGGCGGTGCGGTGATCAAATACGCCGACGGGAATCGCCCGGCGGGTTCTGTCTTGCGCGAAGCGGTGCTGGGCGGCGTGAGCAAGCAGGCGAAGGCGGATTGGGAAGCGTCGCTGGCGGCGCGGCCGCCTTTGCACCGCCTGCCCGGTGAGGTGCCGAATTACGAACGACGTGCTGAGCCAGTGAAGTATCAAGCGCCGCTCT
>DATLZF010000098.1:0-4157 GCA_035574135.1 Candidatus Methylomirabilota bacterium | reverse complement strand
ATGCCCGAAACCGACCCCCGCCTCGGCTGGCCGCGCGTGCACGCCTCTTGCGACTATTTCAAACCGCTGCGCTTCGAGGATGAGGTTGAGGTGCACCTGCTCGTCGAGGAGAAGCGCAGCAAGGCCATCCGGTATCAGTTTCGGTTCAACAAACGGGGCGAGCCTCCGGTGGAAGTGGCCCGGGGCCGGCTGACCGTCGTGTGCGTGGCGCACCACGCCGACGGCGGCATGAAGGCCGTGCCGATCCCCCCCGAGATCGCCAGCCGGATCGACGTGGCGCCCCCCGAGCTTTTGGGCCAGGAGCCTCGCTGACGCGGATCGGGAAGTTTCTCTGTGTGGCCCGGGCGCCGGCGGTCTCGTGCCTCTGAGTCGGAACCATTCAGGTGCCAACCACGGGTGAGCACCCGTGCATACGAATTGTCTGCGGGACCGAGCGGTCTGCGACGATCCGGCATGTCAGAACCATACGGTTCGATGGCCCACGGCAACCTGAGGCGACATTCCGCCGGCCTTCCAATTCGTGTCGATGCGTTTCCATTCGTGGTTCGACTGACTCTTTCCGGCTGAGTGCCGCCGTCCCGGTCGGCTACTTCACCACCAGCGGTGCGCTCCAGCGGCGGCCATCCAGCGCGCGGGCAACCAGCGTGGCTCCGGCCGGGAGCGATACGGCCGCGCCGTAGGACATGGCGGTGCGGGAAACTGAGCCCCCGGACGCGCGCGGGTCCGTGCCATCCAGGGTGTAATGGATGGCGCCCCGCGGGGCGTGGAGCGTGATCCGGCTCCCCTGGCGCGAGGCCGCGGGCCTGGGCAGGAACTGGCCGTCGATCCACGCGATCCGCGCGCGAATCCAGTCCTTCATCCACTTCACTTCGTCCTCGTAGGTGCGACCGACGTAGTAGTTGGGATTGACGTGTCGTCCGAGGATCGGCCAGCGCTGGAAATTCCGGCGCTGGGCTTCCTGGAGCTGGGCGGCCAGCTCGTCCACGCGACGGCAGATGGTGTCCGGATGGAACACGCCCGCCCGCAAGGCCGCCCAGCGGTCCGTGGCGCGCTGGACGAAATCCGGATCCTCCCGCAACCGGCGGAACCAGCACAGCTCGTTTTCCCGGAGCAAGTCCGTGTACCAGCCTGTGGGCTCGAAGCCATCGTGGTAATCGGCGTTGCCGAAGCTCAGATTCCAGTCCCACGCGGGCCCGGGAACGATCCGGCCGTTGCGATCCTTGTGGATGTAGGCGCTGTAACGGAAGCCGTCGATGTTCTTCGACATCTCGATGAGCCAGTGCTGGTCGATGAAGGCGTCCACGTCGAGATACCTCTGATAGCCGCGCGCCGGATCGCGGAAATCGCTCCCGTAAAGGGCCCGTTCGAACTCGTTCAAGTGCCGGGCCAGCCATTGGCGTTGCTGAGGGGTGATCTCGTCGTCCTCCGGTTCGACCAGAAACCAGGGCACGCCGCGGCCGGTCACGAAGCTGGGCCGCTCGTCGTCGAAATGATCGCGCTTGAGAATGTAGCCCCCGGTAATGGCCGGCTCGGCATTGTCGGCAGCGGTCAGTTCCTGGATGTTCACCCGCTTCTTGTTCCGGGTGATCCGTTCGGCGAGCACATACACGCCGGCGTAATCCCGCCGGCTCAACCGGCCGCCGCCGCTTTGCACGAACAGTTCCACGAACCGCGTGCGTGGCGCGTAGCGGCCCATCCGGTTGCTCAACTCGTAGGCCAGCGCGTCCCGCAGGAGCGTCTTGTCCGAGTAGGGCGCGTAGAGGATCCAGTCCGACTCCTTGGGCAGGCCCAGCAGCGACACGTCCTCCTTGTCGCCCGTCTCGTCCCGGACGCGGAAGGTGTAGGATCGCTTCGGAAACCGCAGGGAGCTGAAGCCGCGCAGGTTCGCGTCGCCCCGGCCGTCGAAATCCGCCGGACCGAGCAACGAGCTGCGGCCGCCGGCGGCGTCGATCACCCGGGCCG
Source organism: Candidatus Methylomirabilota bacterium (assembly GCA_035574135.1). Lineage (GTDB taxonomy): Bacteria > Verrucomicrobiota > Verrucomicrobiia > Limisphaerales > DATLZF01 > DATLZF01. The sequence continues at coordinate 2,195 of DATLZF010000098.1, read as the reverse complement.
ACACCGGCGTCTTGCGGTTGCGGGAAATGAACTGGCCCGAGGGATTGAGGATGACCAGTGGCAGGTTCGAGGTGAAGCCGGTGAGGCTTTCGTCGAGCAGCGTGTAGTTGTGCGTGACGACGGGGCTGGGCAGGAGCCCCCGGGTGAAGGCCCGGCAACGCAGCACCAGCGAGCGGTCGATCGGAATGGGACCGGCGTAGAGCGCCGAGTGCTCGCGCGGTTCGCTGCCATCGAGGGTGTAGCGGATTTCCGTGTCCGGCGACCGCGCCCGCAGTTCCACCGCCAGCGTGTTGGTGAAAACGCCGCCCTCGATGGACGGCACGGGGGGCTTGGACACGGCGGCCACGCCGGCGCTGTTGGCCTTGCCGGGGGTGGGCCTGGCGAAGTAGCGCAGCGCGCGGGGATCGTAGGACGTGCGCCGTCCGGTGAGCGTCGCGGCGAAATCGAACTCGGGATCGCCCACCGTGTTGTTCAGCGCGAGCACGGCAAGCACGTTGCGGCCGGGCCGCACAAGGGCCGGCGCGAGGGCAATCACATCTCCGCCGTGGCCCTCCGCCGGCGTGAACTGGATGTGGATGTTGTCCAGATCCACCGTGCGGGCGGCGCCGCCCACGCGGGCTGCGATCTGCACGCGCGCCTCGAATGGATTCAGGCCTTGGATGAAGGCGTTTTCGATGGCCACTTGATCCGCGCTCGACCCGCTGCCGGTGTGGGACCGGAACGAAACGGTGACGAACATTCCGCCCTGCCCCGGCCGCAACCGGATCGAGGCCCGGTGGAACACCCGCTCCGGCAGGCCCGACGCCGAGAAGGGCGCGTGCACGTGCCGCCGCCCGTCCCAGTGAACCGCCACGTAGGTCGGCTCGGAAGCCGGATACAGCCGAAGCCGAATGGCCAGCACGCCGGGGAAATTGCCATCCCGAGCGGTCTGCAGTGCGTTCAGCCTGAGTCCCACACCGTCCGCTCCGTACCGGTCGGTCGGGAGCACGAAAAAGCAGATGGCGTCGCCTTCGCCGTCGCCGCTGCGGCAGCGGAAGTCGAACTCGGCCGTCATGGCGGCAAACGGCCCGGTGACGAGACGGGGGAAGCTCACGCTGTTCACTTGATCGGCTTCGCGTCCGTTGACAAGGCGGAGAAACTGTCCGGCCGAGCCGGCATTCGGGGCGCTGACCTTCGGGCGGGCGGCGGGATCGGGTTGATCCAGGGCATAGGCGGCCGAGGTCGTTTCAAAATCCTCTCGGAAGATGGGCGCCGGATCACCACCCGCCGCGGCTGCGGCCGTCGAGTTCCAACCGGCGCCCGCGGGTGCGTTGCGCCGGACGATCTCGACGCCATTCAGCCACGCCACGAAGCCGTCGCGCGTGCGGGCGGTGAACGTCAGCTTGTCCAGTCCCGCGCCGGTCACCTCGAAGGGATAGCGCAACAGCACGGCCGTGCGGCGTCCCGCCATGCGCGCGCGCAAATCGGTGCGCAGTGGCGCCAGGGCGTTGGTGGTGCCGGTGAAGCCCAGCGCCTGTCGGCCGACCTCCCATTTCGTGTCGTCAAAGGAGGGGTGCGTCCAGTTGGTGGCCGGCGCGGCGTCGGGCACCAGCAATCGGACCGGACTGTTTGCCGCGACCAGGTCCAGGACTTCATCGCTCATGTCGATGCCGTAGGACGTGTCCGGCTGTAGCGCGGGATAGGCGGGTGTGAACTGCGAGGCGATGGTGCGGCCATCGGGGCGCACGAGGGCGAGGAAATCGCCGCCGGCCTTGAGCTTGAAATTCGTGTGGAGTTCACCTTCGGGCAGGGCCCGGTTCTTGCCGGAGGCGAAGACGACGAGGAAGCCTTGCGGCGGCAGGGTGACCGCCGGAAAACGCCAGCGTGTCAGGGCCTCCGGCGAGTCCGTCAGATACCAGCCGCCGAGGTTCACGGCGGCCGCCCCGGGATTGAACAACTCGATCCAGTCCGAGTAAGCCCGATCGCGGTCCCGCCAGGTTCGGGTGTTGGCTGGCATGACCTCCGACAGGATCACCGTGTCCGCGCCCAGCGGGACGGCGCCGGCCAGTGCCAGAGCCAGGGCGGTGGCCGCCCGCCGGCGCGGTCGCCATGTGTTGGCCAGGGGAAGGGGCGAGATCATGCGGGGGCTCCGTTCGGATTCAATAAGTGGCTCGTCCGCCGGAGAGGTCGAACACGGCGCCGGTGCTGAACGAGCA
>DATLZF010000097.1:0-5022 GCA_035574135.1 Candidatus Methylomirabilota bacterium | reverse complement strand
GATTTCGCCCGATTGGCCGAGCCCGCCGCGATGGCCGAACAGCCGGTGCACTGGAAGAACCGGCCTGATCCAATTCCGGCGTGGGTGACGATCGGGCATGTGTTGTTTATGGCGTGGTCGGTATTTTCGGCGCACGCACCGGCCTTCCTCATCGGCGGCTTCCTGTTCTTCCTCGCATTCTACCAGGTCACGGAAGACTACCAGGGCTCGCTCGACCTGCGCTCGCCGATCCTGGTGGGCTTTTTCCTGGCCGGCCTGGTGGTTCATGGTGGTCTGCAGCAATGGTGGCTGGAGCCGCTACTCAGCCGGCTCGGCGAACTGCCGTTGATGATTGGCGCCACCGTCCTGACGGCGTTCAACGACAACGCGGCCATCACCTACCTGGCCACGCTGGTCCCCGGCCTGACCGACGGGATGAAACATGCGGTGGTGGCGGGCGCGGTGACGGGCGGCGGGTTGACAGTGATCGCCAACGCTCCCAATCCGGCCGGGCAGGCCATCCTGAGCCGCTATTTCCCGGATGGAGTATCACCTGTGGGATTGGCCCTCGGAGCACTGGCTCCCACGATCATCGTGGGGCTGTGTTTCATGCTGCTGGGCTGAGATGGACAGGCAGGGCCGCGTGGTCTCCCGGCCTCCTTCTACGCGAAGCCCTCTGCCTCACCCGAGGATGCGCCGCCCTTCGTCGAGGAAGATGCCCTTGAAATTCATCTCCAGCGCCTGTGGGTTGGTGGCCTTGGCAAGCGCGTCCTTCTCGCTGACTTTGCCCTCCTTCACCAACTGGAACAGGGCCATATTGAAGTTCTGCATTCCATCTTCCACACCGGTTTCGATGGCGGCAGCGAGTTTGTCGAGGCGATTCTCCTCAATGAGTTTCTTGACGGTGGAAGTGTTGATAAGCACCTCTTGGGCGGGCGTCATGCCGCCCTGCAACGTCGGCACCATGCGCTGGCACACGACGGCCTGCAGCGTGCCGGCCAGTTGCCGCCGCACCTGCTCGCGATCATCGGCCTTGAAGAAATCGAGAATCCGTGTGATGGACTGCGCGGCCGTGGTCGTGTGCAGGGTGGAGAGGACCAGGTGGCCGGTGTCCGCCGCACTCATGGCAGCGGAGAAACTCACCGCGTCACGCATCTCTCCAATCATGATCACGTCCGGATCCTGCCGGAGCACGTGCTTGAGGGCATGGGCGAAGGACAAAGTGTCGAGACCGACCTCGCGCTGCTCAATGATCGATTGGTTGTCCTCGAAGACGTATTCGATGGGATCCTCAAGAGTGACAATGTGCTTTTTGCTGTGGCCGTTGATGTGTTCGATCATCGCCGCCAAGGTGGTGGACTTGCCGGATCCGGTGGACCCGGCCACCAGCACAATACCGCGCGGGGACTCCGCGATGGTCTTGAGGATGGGAAGCAGCCCGAGTTCCTCGAAGCTTGGCACCTGCGTTTTTACATAGCGCATCGCCAGCGCAAAAGAGCCGCGCTGCTGAAAGACGTTGGTTCGAAAACGCCCGGTGCCGGGCAAGAAATAGGAGAAATCCACCTCCCTCTCCTCCTCCAAACGCCGTTTGGCGTGCTTGGGAACGATCACATCCACCACGGTCTCCATCCATTCCTCCGTCGGATGCGGCGCCTCGATGGCAATCAACTGGCGATTGATTCGGAAGACGACGGGCGTCCCAACCTTGAGGTGAATGTCGGAGGCGTGTCCCTCCACCGCGGTTTGGAGGATCCGATGGAAAAGCTCAATGGCCGCGGACTGCTCGGCGCCCAGCGGAGGATGACTCACGGCAACAGCGTTGCGTCAGTTAGTTGGAAACCATTGCGCTCAGGCGCGCCTGCGCCCGCGCCGAAACACTGGTGAACACCAGCGAAACCTTGTAGCCCCGATGGCGATCGCCCTGGCAGGCCACCACCACACCGCTAAACTGTACGCGGCGCGCGTCCGCGGGCGCTTGCAGACCAACGGTCATCTCGGTCCACACCGGAATCGGGGTCGCACTCCGGAACTCAATCCCGCTCTTGTGCACCCGCACCGCGCTGGCGGGAACCTCCACCTGCGAAGTTCGGGACTGGACCGTCACCGGCTCAAACACATCCACGTTGGAGATTTTTCGCGCGCTCATAAAGGCAAGGCCAGAGTAACACACCCGACTTGGACGTCAATCAGCCATCCTTCAGTATTTTCCGAGACGGTCGTTGATTGACTTTTCACCACTCAATGACGGCCGACGCCCAAGTAAGGCCAGCCCCGAACACGACCAGCAACACCAGATCGCCGCGCTGAATGCGCCCCTGTTCCACGGCTTCATCCAGGGCGATGGCAACCGACGCGGCGGAGGTGTTCCCGTAGCGATCGAGATTCACGAAGACCTGCTCCGGCTTGACGCCGAGGCGCTCTCCCACGGCATCGATGATGCGGCGGTTGGCCTGATGGGGAATGACACACTTGATCTGGGAGATGTCGATCTCGCACCGCTTGAGTGCATTGTAACCCGCCGTGTACATGGCCGTCACCGCACTCTTGAAGGTTTCCTTGCCGTCCATGCGCAAGTGATGCAGCCGGGCGGCCACCGACTGCGCCGTGGCGGGACAACGACTGCCTCCGCCGGGCATGCTCAACAGGTCGGCCTTGTCTCCCTCGGCTCCCATGCACGCCGTCAGCAGGCCGTGGGCGTTGGGGCGATTCTGCAGGATGGCGGCGCCGGCACCGTCGCCGAACAGCACACAAGTGTTGCGATCCGTCCAGTCCACGATGGACGACAGTTTTTCCGCGCCGATGACCAGGACCGTGTCGAAGGTTCGGGACATGATGAACTGCTGACCGATCTCCAGCGCATAGATGAAGCCGGAGCAGGCGGCTTCGATATCAAACGCGGCAGCCCGGTGCGCGCCGATCTTGTGCTGCACCAGACACGCCGTGGCGGGAAAGACATAGTCGGGCGTGATGGTGGCCACGATAATCAGGTCGATCGCATCCGGCGTGATGCCGGCCTTGGCCATGGCCCGCTCGGCCGCTTTGGCGGCCATATCGGAGGTGTACTCGTTCTCCGCGGCCACGCGCCGTTCACGAATCCCCGTCCGCGTGACGATCCACTCGTCCGATGTATCCACCATTTTCTCGAGATCGTGGTTCGTGATCACGCGCTCCGGGACGTACGAACCCACGGCCGTGATTGAGCAGGTGCGCCCGCGAAAGCCGTGGGCGGCGCGCGGGTTTTTGAAGATCTGGGTGGTGCTCATGCCACCGCGGGAGTCGATGTGTCCATGGTGCTTTTCGTGAAACCCAGCTTGAGATTCGCGGCGGCGACTTCGCGAACGATGGCGTCGTTGATCCGCTGCTGGAGCGTTTCGGTGGCGACGCGCACGGCGTTCATGATGGCCTCCTCCCGGGCGCCGCCGTGGGCCTTGATGACGACGCCGTTAAGGCCGAGCAACGGGGCGCCGCCGTAAGCCTCGGGATCCAGCCGCCGCTTGATGTCGCGGAATGCCCCGCGCGCCAAGGCCGCGCCGAGTTTGCGCCACCCGTTGGCTTGAAGTTCGGCTCTCACGACGCCGAAAATCGCCCGGCTCAGTCCTTCGCAGGTCTTGAGCACGATGTTGCCCGTGAAACCGTCCGTGACCACCACGTCCGCCCGGCCGTGAAACAAGTCGTGGCCTTCGACATAGCCGACGCAATCGAGATCCAACTGCCGCATCAAGCGCAGCGTTTCACGCGTCAGTTCCGTGCCCTTGGTTTCTTCGCGGCCGTTGCTGAGAATGCCGACGCGAGGCTGCCGGTGATGCAGGAGTTCCCGGGAATAGATCGCCCCCATGATGGCGAACTGAACCAGATGGATGGGCCGGCACTCGTGATTGGCGCCGACATCCACCAGCACGAACTCGCCGTTGACCGACGGCATCACGGTGGCAATCGGCGCGCGCTCAACCGGAGCCAGCCGGCGCAATTTCACGGTAGCAGCAGCCACGAGCGCCCCGGTGTTGCCGAGGGAAATGGCGGCGCCAGCCTTTCCGTCCCGAACCAGTTCCATCGCGCGCACCATCGAGCAGTCCTTTTTGCGCCGGACCGCGTCGAGGGGCTTGTCCTCCATCGTGATCACCTCGGAGGCATGCACGAGGCGAATCCGATCCCGAGGTCCGGCGGCGGCCAGGGCCGACTCGATCTGCCCTTGGTCGCCCACGAGCAGGATTTCGTGGATCTGAGGCAGTGATTGAAGCGCCAGTCTGACCCCATTGATGACGACCCCGGAGCCGTGATCGCCACCCATGACATCCACTGCGATGCGCATAAATGGAAAGAGCGCGTAGAATCGAAACTCTCCCCGCGCTCTTAAAACCTATGCTCCGACGCTGACGGTAAGAACCTGACGCCCTTTGTAAAAACCACACGCCGGACAAACCCGGTGCGGCACGTACGGCGCCGCGCACTGCGGGCAGGTGGTCAATTGCGGCAGGGTCAACACGCTGTTGTAAGCCCGCCGCATACGCTGGCGGCTTCGAGACGGTTTTCTTTTTGGAACGCCCATAAATTCAAAGCACTGACCTATCTTTCAAAGCTTCAACCGGTTCAACTCATCCCAGGCCGAAGCAGCCGAATTCAATTCCGCTTTTGGAGGGGAAGCCGCGAGGCCACCGCACCCTGTCTCACACAACGGATGTTGCGGAAAGGCGAGGACCGTATCTTCGCGGACGTACGGCGTCAAGTCCACGCAGTCGCTCACCACGGGAGCAGCGTCCGCTCCTTCCAAGGGCACCAGGCAGGTCCAGTCTCCGAGCCGGAGCAGGTGGTCGAAAGGCTTCAGGCAACGCACGCAGTCACAGCGGAGCTTGAGTTGCAAGCTTCCCCGCACCAGCAGCGCCTGCTCGACCTTCTGCACCGCCAGGTGATATTCCAGCGGCGGCCCCACGTGAATAAGGTCATCGAGAGGATCCAGGTCCAGTTCCTCCACGCTGAGATCCCCGCGCAGGTCGAGGTCTCTGTTTTCCAAGTGTCTCAGATTGATCAATAGAGGCATGGACCAAG
>DATLZF010000096.1:0-4127 GCA_035574135.1 Candidatus Methylomirabilota bacterium | reverse complement strand
CGGGGCGCGCGACTGTCCGCGACCCAAACGCGCGCGGCCGGGGCATACTCAGCCAGCAACTGGCGGCAGGCGCCACAAGGCATCGGCCCGCCCTCGGCCGCAGCCACCACGGCCACGGCGGTAAAGTCCCGACGGCCTGATGTCAGAGCCTTGAACAACGCCACGCGCTCGGCGCAGCACGTCAGCCCGTAACTGGCGCTCTCCACGTTGGCTCCCATCACGATGGAGCCAGTCCGCGTCAGCAGCGCCGCCCCGACCTGGAAGCCCGAATAGGGCGCCACGGCGCGCCGCCGCGCTGCCAGAGCCGCCGCCACCAGCCGTTTACGGGTTTGATGCCTCATACAAGCGCACGAAGTGGCGCAGGAGCCGGCCGGCGGCCTGGCTGGCCTCCCGTCCGGTGGCCAGCACTTCGTTATGAGACAGCGACCGTCGGGCCCGGCCGGCCGCGAGGTTTGTGATGCAGGAAATCGCGGCCACCCTGATCCCGCATTGCCGCGCCACAATCGCCTCTGGAACGGTGCTCATGCCGACCGCGTCGGCGCCCAGCCGTGCAAAGGCGCGAATCTCCGCCGGCGTCTCGTAACTCGGGCCTGACACGGCCAGGTACACTCCCTGGCGCAGCGGCACCCGGGCGGCGCGGCCGGCACGATGGCAAAGCCGCCGCAGGCCCGGATCATAAACCTCGCTCAGATCAACGAATCGCTCGGCATCAGACACTGCCACGCCCCGCAGCGGATTGACGCCCATCAGGTTGATGTGGTCCGTGGCCAGCATGAACCCGCCCGGGCGAAGTCGTCGGTTGATTCCGCCGGCCGCGTTGGTCAGCACCATGTCGCGCACGCCCGCCCGCGCCAGGATGCGCACCGGTCGCGTCACCGTCTCCATGTCATGTCCCTCGTAGTAGTGAGAGCGCCCGCGGAGGACCAAGGTGATGGTGCGGCCGATCTTGACCACGAGCAATTCGCCTGCGTGCCCGCCCACCGATGGGCTCGGAAAGCCGCGCAGCCGGCGGTAGGGATGACGCGCAATCACCTCCGCCGCTGCGAAGGCGTCGCCGAAACCGCTCCCGAGCACCAAAGCCAGTCGAGGCGGTGCGGGGCAACTTTCCCGGATTCTGCGCGCCGTCTGTTCGAGGAGCCCGGCCTGCATGCCAGTCCTCAATCGATCAGCCGGCGAGTGAGGTCGCCGTAGGCGTCGATGCGACGATCCCGCAGGAACGGCCAATGCGTCCGCGTCACGTCCACCTTGGCCAGGTCCACGGGCACGATCACGATCTCCTCCGCGGCCGCGCTGGCCCGGGCCAGGATCTGCCCCGAAGTGTCGGCCACGAAGCTTTGCCCCCAGAACTCGATGCCATCGCCGCCGATCGGGCGCTCGAGACCAATGCGATTGGCCACGGCCACGTAGCAGCCGTTGGCCACAGCGTGGCTGCGTTGGATCAACTCCCACGAATCGTGCTGGCGCTTTCCGTATTGCGCCTTTTCGCCGGGGTGCCAGCCGATCGCCGTCGGGTAGAAGAGGATTTGCGCCCCGCGGAGAGCGGTCAGCCGGGCCGCCTCGGGGTACCACTGATCCCAACACACCAGGACCCCAATCCGGCCGAAGCGGGTATCCCAGGCGCGGAAGCCAAGGTCGCCCGGGGTGAAGTAAAACTTCTCGTAGAAGAGCGGGTCATCCGGGATGTGCATCTTGCGATAGATGCCCAGCAACGCCCCATCGGCGTCGATGATCGCGGCGGTGTTGTGATAAACACCCGCAGCCCGCTTCTCGAACAGCGAGGCGACGATCACCACCCCGTGTTTCCGCGCCAGTTTTTGGAAGGCAACCGTGCTCGGCCCGGGGATGGGCTCGGCCAGTTGGAAGTTCGCATGATCCTCGCTCTGGCAGAAATACTGCGAACGAAACAACTCCTGCGTGCATATGATCTGCGCACCGCCTCGCGCCGCACGTTCTGCCAGCGCGAGAGTTTTTCGGAGGTTGTCCCGGGGACGCGACGTGCAGGCGTGCTGAAGGAGCCCCACCGTGACGAGGGAAGCGCTCATGCGGCCTTGATGCGGCGGGTGCTGCGGGCAGTGCGTTCGAGCAACTCCGTGCTGCCCCTGGCGCCCGCGGCGGCAAGGCGCGCGTTCTGGCCAAACAAATCGCGCATCAGTTTGCCCAGCGTCTCGTTCGTCGGGCCGTAACCGGAGTGGTAGATGTAGTGCTCCAGATCGTAGAGCAGTTCGTCCGCGTTGGGATAGCGCTTGTCCAAGTCGCGCGCGAGGGTGCGCTGGAGGATCTGGTTGAGTCGGTCGTCAATCCGGCTGTCCTCCTTTCGGAAGTCAGGAATCGGCAGCGTCATGATACGCTTGCGGGATTCCTCCGGAGTCTGGGCCTTGAAGATGTTGCGTCCCAACAGCAGGTGCTGCAACACGACGCCGACCGAGAACAGGTCCGACCTTTTGTCGGTCACTTGGAAGTTGGCCTGTTCGGGGCTCATGTAGTCGGCCTTGCCCGCGACCACTTCCCCCTCCTGATCGGTGAGGAAACCCTTCGCCTTGGCGATCCCGAAGTCGGTGAGCTTCACGTCCCCCTCGAAGGCGATCATGATGTTTTTGAAGCTGACATCGCGATGGACGATGCCGAGCGGCTTGCCATCCTTGTCGCATTTGGCGTGCGCGTAGGCCAGACCGCGGCAGACGCGGCTGGCGATGAATACGGCCATTTCCACCGGCAGCGTCCGTTTCTTGTGGCGTAGTTGTTCCGCGAACTGCTCGAGGTTGATGCCACGGATCAGCTCCATGGCGATGTAGAATACCCCGCGGCTCTCCCCGAGATGGTAGGTCTGCACGATGTTCGTATGGATGAGGTCCGCCACCAGCTTGGCTTCACCAATGAAATTGTCGATGAAGGTTTTCTGGTCCGCGTAGCTCTGGCGAATCACCTTGATGGCAACACGCTTGACGAAATCGCGAGCGCCGTGCTGCTCGGCCTCGTAAACAATGCCCATGCCGCCCTCGTAGATCTTGCGCACGATCTCGTAGCGCAGATCGCTGTGAATGGTGAAGAGCGCAGCCATGCGCGCGATGTTCTGGAAACGCTCCGACAAGTCAAGCCCGGCCTGTATTTACGGGCCTTCGCGCAACTTCGTCGTGACCCAACCGTGGCAAATTGTCCTTGCGCCCTCGCATTGCGAGCGCGTAAAAACACGCCCGAGTCACACGACTCCAGCAACACAAAACCAATTAACATACACGAACCACCTATGGCCAAAGCATTGTCCAAATCCCAGATTGCCGCCGCGATCGCCGAGAAAGCCGGCATCACCAAGAAGCAGAGCAGCGAAATCCTCGAACACATCGCCCAGCTCGCCTACAAGAACGCCAAGAACAGCTTCACCCTGCCCGGACTGGGCAAGCTCGTCCTCGTCAATCGGAAGGCCCGCACCGGCCGCAATCCGGCCACTGGCGAAACGATCCAGATTCCCGCCAAGCGCGTCGTCAAGTTCCGCGTCGCCAAGGCCGCCAAGGACGCCATCCTCGGCGCAAAGTAATCCTCCGGTTTTCTTGAAGGCACTCTGATTCCCTCAGAGTGCCTTTTTTGTCGGCCACAAACGTCTCCGCGCTCCGCTCATGGCCGCTCCACCCAGGACCGTCGCCGTCGTCGGCTGCGGAGCGCTCGGCAGCTTCTACGGCGCCAAACTCTGCCGCACGGGCATTGAGACGCATTTCCTCCTGCGCTCCGATTTCGAGATCGTCCGGCGCCACGGCGTCACGATTCACAGCAAGGAAGGCGACTTCAACGCCCGCCCTCGCTGCGCCCGCATGGCGGAGGAGATCGGCCCCGTGGACCTCGTTCTCATCGGCCTTAAGACGACCGCCAACGATCAGTTTCCCCGTCTGCTCCCGCCGCTGGTCGGCCCGCGTACCGCGATCCTCACACTGCAAAACGGGCTCGGCAACGAGGAGTCGCTGGCTACTCTGTTTCCTCCCCACCAGATTCTGGGCGGACTCTGCTTTGTCTGCCTGAACCGCGTCGCCCCCGGAGTCGTCCAGCATCTCGATCATGGACGAATCGTTCTCGGCGAATACCAACGCTGGCCCGAACCACGCACTCATCAGATCGCGGACCTGTTCCGGGCCGCCGGC
>DATLZF010000095.1:0-3505 GCA_035574135.1 Candidatus Methylomirabilota bacterium | reverse complement strand
GGAGCGAAGGAAGCCGGGCCGGGGTGATCCGGCCGGCTTCCTTCGTTCTCAAATTGGGGAGAAATTGGGTAACACCCTTTTTGAGTCAACGGACCCCCGTCCGCCTCAATCTTCGGTAACACCTATTTTTGAGTTACGGCGCCGCCAAGTGTGCCGAAACCAGCCATCGGGCACCGAAGTTAAGACAGACTCTCCGGAGCCTTGAGGGCCAACGACTCCCATTCGCCTTGAACGGCGTGAGCCCTCGGCAACCAGCCGCCTCCGGCGTACGCACGTCGCACCAGCGGAAGTTGGTGGCTCAAGATGCCTGCCAGCACCAAGATGCCGCCCGGCTTGACCCATGCCTTTAAGCGCGCCCTTGCGTCCAGAAGCAGGTCGTAAACGAGGTTTGCGCACACCACGTCGTGTTGCCGCACCCTCTCTCGGGGTAATCGCGTCAAGTCAGCCTGCCGGAGGCAAATTCTTCCCGCCAGACGGTTCCTTCGAGCATTCTCTCCCGCGATCCGCACCGCTTCCGGGTCGACATCAAAAGCGGCCACCGGGTCGTAGCCCAGCTTGGCGGCCGCCAGACTCAGGATCCCGGAGCCGCATCCCACATCGAGAAACGATTGTCTCTCGCCCGTATGCCGGGCATGCACAATCTGCTCCAAACAAAAGCGCGTGGTAGGATGGTGTCCGGTCCCGAAGCTCAAGCCGGGGTCGAGGATCAACGTGGCCTGACCCGGGCCCGCCTTGCGCCGACTCCAGCTCGGCTTTACGAGGAGCCGATGGGCGATCTCGAACGGCTTGAAATGCCGCCGCCACGACTCCGCCCAGTCTTCCCGCCGGATCCTGCGAATGGAAATCCGCCCCGGCGCAGGATCCAAACCGCAGGTGCGGAGGTGCTCTAATCCGTCCCGCAATCTGTGGCGAAGTGCCGTGGGAGACCCCGCACCAAGGTAGGCACAGACGGTCACCGCACCGGTTTCGGCGTCGCAGTAAATGGACGCGGCCTGTCCCGTCGTGCGGGCCACCAATTCCGCCACGGCGTCTTCAGCGCTGGCCGAGGTGTCGAGTCTGACTTGCAGAAGCGTCCGGGCCTTCATGGCACGTCACGCCACGGGGCGTAGTTCAACAACGTCACCTCGGTCTTGCACGGCCGATACTCCACGCGGGTGACGCTGGCGTAGTCCACCTCGAACCCCGCCATCTTGGCCAGCGGCAGATCCAGCAGCAGTGACAGGATCGTGCGCACGATGCCGCCGTGACAGATGATGGCCACCCGCTCGTGCGCATGGCGGGCCAGGATTTCCCGCAGGCATGGCTCGACCCGGGCTCGCACCCGCTGCCCGCTTTCGCCGTTGGGGATCGCGGCCTGTTCAATCTGCTGCAGCCAATCAAACGCGCTGACACCGTAACGCGCCTGCACTTCTTCCCAGCGCAGACCGGTCCAATCCCCGAAGTCAACCTCTCGCAGTTCCGCTCGCGTTACCGGCGCCCGCCGGGCGTGCGGCGCGCAGGGCGTCAGTGTCTCCTGGGCTCGTCGCATTGGACTTGCATACACCGCATCGGGCGGTTGCCGTTCGAGATAACGGGCGAGCGCCGTTGCCTGGGCGTGGCCTCTTGGTGACAGGCCCATGTCAATGCGCCCCCCGAAAGTGTTGTGGTAACGCTCCTCCACTTCGCCGTGGCGGATCAAAAGAAGCGAGGTTGAAGCATGCATTGGGGGAAATTCATCGCGCCCGGCGAGAGGAATCCTCCGACGGAAAGCCTAGTCCAGAGCGGCGCGTTGAGCGGCCAGCAAGCTCCGGATGCCCGCCCGACCCAACGCCAGCATCTGATGCAGTTGGTTCTCGGAAAACGTCGATTCCTCACCGGATCCTTGCAGTTCGATGAACTGGCCTTCGCCGTTCATCACCAGGTTAAAATCCACCGCCGCGGCCACGTCCTCCGCGTAGCAGAGATCCAGCAGCGGTTCTCCTCCCACCAGGCCCACGCTCACGGCCGCCACGGGATGGAGCAGGGGATTCTTGTCGAGCCGCCCCTCGCTCAACAGCCGGCGCACCGCCAGCACCAGCGCCACCCAGGCACCGGTGATCGCCGCCGTCCGCGTGCCACCGTCCGCTTGCAAAACATCGCAATCGATCCAGATCGTCCGCGCCCCCACCAGTTCGAGGTTGATGGCCGCGCGCAGCGAGCGCCCGATCAGCCGCTGGATCTCCTGTGATCGTCCGTCGATCTTGCCCTTGCTGATGTCGCGCGGCTTCCGCTGCAAGGTGGAGTACGGCAACATCGAGTACTCCGCCGTTATCCACCCGCCTGTCACTCCTTGTTCCTTCATCCACCGCGGCACGGTCTCCTCCACCGTCACGCCGCAGATGACGCGCGTTTGCCCCCATTCGACGAGTGTCGAACCCGTCGCGTGAGGCGCGATATGATTCTGAAAACGGACCGGCCGCAACTGATCCGGCTGGCGCCCGTCGGCGCGAGGGGATCGGAGCGAAGTGGTTTCGTTCATACGCGGTCGCAGCGTAGGTGGGCCGGCTCGGAAGCGCAAAGGCCAAAGTGGGCTGGGCGATCGGTCGGAGGCTACGGGCCGCAAAACGAGAAACGGCCCTGAAACAGGCATTTCAGGGCCGTAAATTGGTTGCGGGGGCTGGATTTGAACCAGCGACCTTCAGGTTATGAGCCTGACGAGCTACCAGGCTGCTCCACCCCGCGATCCGGTGCGTTGGCCGGTAATCCGGAACGCAGAGGAATTGTGCCTCGCCTCCTCCACGTGCATCAACCAAATTCTCCCGGGATTTTTCGCGGCCCTCTCCGGTCGCCCAAGGGACAACGACCGTGTCGTCATGGCGAGCGATAATGCCGCCGTTCGGCATACGGACCGCTTGCTCCCCGTCAATGGGGTGGATTACCGTCCGCCCGTTGTTTTTATGTACGACGCCGAACTGCTGGTCATCGGGCATCGCAATCCGGACACGGATGCGATCTGTTCCGCCATCGGATACGCCGAGTTCAAACGGCGGACAGGCGCACCGCATGCCGTGGCGGCGCGATGCGGGGACACCAACGCCCGGACTGATTTCGTGCTGCAGACTTTCGGCGTGCCCGCACCGCGGTTCGTGGCGGATGTTTCGCCCAAGGTCCGTGATGTGATGGCCTCGCAGGTAATCAGCGTGCCTCCAACCGCCACCGTGGCCGAGGCTCTTGCGGTGATGGACGAGCGCAACATCCGGGTCCTGCCCGTGCTGGGCGACGACGGGACCTGTCAGGGGCTGATCTCGGTCTTCAAGATGACCAAGTTCTTCCTTCCCGCGCGCGGCCGGCTGCCGGATTCGCGGCGGGTGCTGGCATCTGTCGCAAGCATCGCCCGGGCCACGGAGTCAAGGGTGGTCGTATCCGTCAAGCCCGAGGTCGAGGAGGACTTGATTCTGATGATTGGCGCGATGAACCTGGAGTCCTTCACGCGCCGCCTGGAGAACTACCCCCGGGAGAAGCTTCTGGTGATCGTGGGCGACCGCCT
>DATLZF010000094.1:0-3322 GCA_035574135.1 Candidatus Methylomirabilota bacterium | reverse complement strand
CACAACCACGCCACGAGCGCCGCCGCCTCGTCCTTCCGTCCGAACCGGCCCATCGGAATCTTCGACAACATGTAGTCGATGTGCGACTGGCCGACGGTCTTGAGGATGTCCGTCTGGATGACCGCAGGCGTGACGCAGTTGACGATGACGCCCGAGGTGGCGAGTTCCTTGCCGAGGGACTTGGTCAGGGCGATCACGCCCGCCTTGGAGGCGCTGTAGTGAGAGGCGTTGGGATTACCCTCCTTGCCTGCGATCGAGGCGATGTTCACGATGCGACCGTAGCGCCGCTCAATCATGCCGGGCACCAGTGCGCGACAACACAGGAACATGCCGAAGAGGTTGACCTGGAGCACCTGCTGCCATTCCTCGGGGCTGAACTCCCACGTCTTGCGGGTCGCCCCGGCGATGCCGGCGTTGTTGACCAGCACGTCCACCGGGCCGAAATCGCGTGCGGTGGCAGCGGTGGCTGCCTGCACCGAATCGGGCCGGGTGATGTCCACCGCGACGGTGTGCACGCGCCCCTGGCCCGTCAACGCCCGGCTCGCCGTCCCGAGAGCTTCCGTATCGGAGTCCCACAGGCAGCAGGCCGCACCCGAGGCCAGCAGTCGTTGCGCGATGGCCAGCCCGATGCCCTTGGCCCCGCCCGTCACCACCGCGTTGCGTCCGTGAAGATCAATCTGGTTCATGGTGCGGCAGGAACGTGGGCTCGCCTCAGATGTAATACATCTTCTCCTTCGCTGCGCCTTCGTCGAGCAGGTGCTGGAAGGTAATGGCGTTGGCTGCGGACTCGATCGTGTGTTGCAGATTCTGCCAGGCGCGGCGCAGCTCCGGCGGGCACTCAGGATCGCTCAACGCCGGCGACTCGAACACCTGGCCGTGAATGCACCGCAGCACGTCCCCCAGGGTGATGTCCGCCGGTGTGCGGGCCAGCAGGTAGCCGCCTTCCTTGCCGCGCACGCTCTTGACGATCCGGTGCGACTTCAACTCGATCAGAATCTGAACCAGATAGCTGGCCGGCAGACCGTGTTCGTCAGCCAGGTCATCCACCTTCACCGCTGCGCCGCTGTGAAACCTCCGCGCCAGACCGAGCACGGCGCGCGCGGCATAGTCGCTTTTCACGGAGAGTTTCACCCGCGCAGAATAGGAGAGCCCGCGAATCCTGCGCAACAGCAGACTCGGTTTGGCGGAACCCGGCAGTCTTCACCAGAAGTGCCACGCGTCCCTCCACACGACCCACAGGCCAAGAAGGAAGTTGGTGATGGCGTGCGCGGTGACCGCGTCGCCCAGCCGTTGCCGCCGGCAGACCAAACCCTGATAGACGAAGCCACACAGGATGCCGGCCAGCCATTGCTGGTGGGCCAGACCGAAGATGACCGCGGTCAGGAGAAACGGTTTCCACAGCCACTGTCCCAGCGCAACCCGCTCAAACTCCGGGCTCGCCAGGTACCGGTAGAGGAACGAACGGTAAAAGACCTCTTCCAGCGGCGGCACCACCAGGGTCGAACCGACGATGCGGGTGACGATGATCAGCCAGGCCAGCGCGGGCGATGCGGAAAAGTGGACGAACGGATTCCACGGCGTGGCCGGCGGCGACGCCTCCCCCGAGCCCACCCCGAGCCGGGTCAGCCAGGGGCCGAGCCATCGGGCATGGATTTCATCCAGACCGGGATACAGGCTGTCGATTCCGACCCAGAGGACAAAGACGCCCACGCCCGCCACCACCGCCTCGGTGCTGAGCGCCCAGCGCAACTCGCGCACGAACGGCCGCATCGACCACACCAACCACGCTCCAACGAGGGTTTTGGCGCAATAGAACCAGTAGCGCGAGCCTTCGCCGAACTGTCCCTGCCCAAAGGTCAAGAGGACGAAAATGACAAATGGCAGAACTCGCGCCAGCAGGGGCGAGCGCTCATAGTGGCGCGTTAGAAATGTCATGCGCGGCTCCCTCCCGTACGAGGCCCGACCAGCCGCCATCCCGATCCCGAGGGGCGTGAGATCGGGACGCCGACAAGAGCGCGATCCCCTCGCGCTCGTTCAACGACCCTCGTTTAGCGGCGCGTCAGGGCAAGGTCAACACCCGGGGGCCGTCCGCTCCTTGCAGGGTCACTGAGTCGCGGCTGATCGCGATGACCCGCGCGCCCTCGATCCGATCGCCCTGGAAGAGCGTCCGGCCGTTGATGACGGCCGAGGCGCCGGAGGGTCGGTAAAAGATGGCTTGAAGCCGCAGCGCCGGAGGGGCGGTGACCACGGGGGCGATCGCAGCATTCGGCCTCGCCCCATCGGCGTTCATTT
This sequence comes from Candidatus Methylomirabilota bacterium, assembly GCA_035574135.1. GTDB lineage: Bacteria > Verrucomicrobiota > Verrucomicrobiia > Limisphaerales > DATLZF01 > DATLZF01. The sequence goes on along the minus strand of DATLZF010000094.1, from coordinate 1,030 downwards.
CAACCTGCGGCGGGGGCGCCGGCGCCGGCGCGGCTGCGATCTCCGTGGCGCCGGCCCCGGGCGGGTCCAAGGCGAAATCGCGCGTCACGTTGAACGACTCGGGCGCCTCGGCATCGGGAGGGATCACCGTGTCAACCTGGACCTCCGGTTGCGCGGGATTTTCCGCCGGCCACTCTGCCACGGCGGCTGGCGCGAATCGTTCACGCGCGGAGACCGGCACCGCGCCCGCGCGTCCCGAGGCGTTCTGGCTCGCTTCCCATCCACGGAAAAGGAAGACGGCGCCCAGCATGAGACTCATCAATCCCACGGAAACGTAAACGGCACCGGTTTGGGAGTGGCGGGTGTATTCGACGGGTTGGAACGGGGCGGAGGACTCCCGGCGCGCGGCCTGCGCCTGCGTCTCTTGGGCCCGCTTGAGCGCGTCATTGATCAGGCTCATAGATCGACCTTTCCTTCGAGTTCACGGATGGCGGTACCGACGAGGCTGAAGTTGATGCGATCCCGCCGCTCGACAAAACCGGCGAGCAGGCACTTGTCACAGACCGCGTTGACCAGGCGCGGCACGCCTTGCGAGTAATGGTAAAGCCGCCAAAGTGCGGCGGTGGTGAAGTGCGGCAGGCGTTGGGCGCCCGAGACAGTGAGCCGGTGCTGGATGTACTGGCCCAGCTCGCGCCGCTCCAGCGGCGGCAGGTGATACCGGACGGTGATCCGCTGTCGTAGCTGGCGCAGCGCCGGGTCCTCGAGCCGGTCACGCAACTCCGGCTGACCGAGCAGGACGATCTGGAGCAGCTTGCGATCGTCCGTCTCCAGGTTGGACAGCAGGCGGACTTGTTCCAAGAGCTCGTGACTGAGGTTCTGGGATTCGTCGATGATGAGGACCGAGTCACGGCCCTGGGAGGCCTGAACGAGCAGGAAGTTGTTGAGTTCCGCGAGCGTCTCGGTGCGGTTGAGCCCCTTGACCTGCAGCCCGAATTCGCCGGCGATGGACTGGAGCAGATCCCCCGGGTCCAGCGGCGGGTTCAGGATGAGG
>DATLZF010000093.1:0-2681 GCA_035574135.1 Candidatus Methylomirabilota bacterium | reverse complement strand
GCAGCAGTTCGTTGATGAGGGTGCGCACCCGGCGTTGATACATCTGGAGCAATGCCGGCGTGTTGAAGATGGCATTGAAGAAACTATTGTTGTTGCCCGTGCGCAGCCCGTTTTCGGGATGCATGCCGTCGCCCCAGTAGTTGCTGCATTCGGTCCAGTTGCGCCCGAAGCTCAGGTCCACGTCCCAGGGCATGGCGTACCATTCGCCCGTCCCTTCGCTGTCCCGGTAGAGGTAGTAGTTCTTGTGGCAGCAGTCGATGTCCGCCGTGACCACGCGGGCAGCGAGGAAGTTGACGACTTCGGGGATGTTGAGGTTGTCGTAGATGAAGGCCGTGCGGGCGGCGCCCGGGGCGTTGACGCCGTTGAAAAGGGCCAGCAGGTCGGCGCTACCCTCGTGTTTGCGCGTCTTCTTCTCGGCGAACTCTCCGTTCACGCCGATGGTGGTATCCGCCGCCTGGTTGAAATCGTTGTACATCTTGTAGAGCGCCCCGCGCGGATCGAAGCCAAGGCGTTTGAGGAAGTTTTCGTCCCCGTTCTCCACCATGTGCCAGTCGCCAAAATAGACGGCATTGTGCTGGACGCGGACCGGCTCGACGAAATGGTAGGGCGCGTCGGCGTCCCGATAGGTCCCGTAAGCCAGCATGTTCCGCATCTTGGCCTTGTCCGGGTAGGTGGTCAGGAGGTTGATGTCGTCCACCCGGTCCTCGCCCTCTTTCCATTTGAAGAGGTTGCCGGGGTTGAAATCGAGGTCGTAGCTCTTCCGCAGGAAATCCCCGCCGGCGCTCGACTGCCCGTGGCGGTTGATGCCGATGTTGTCGTAAAACTCACCGAGGAAGTAGATCGAGGCCGGATAGCGGCCCAGGCTGTCGTTGTGAACGTTGTTGAGCGTCGTCTGCGGGATGAACAGGTGCACGACCGGCAACGGGTTGACGAGGGAAGGATCCTTCACCACCGTGCCGAAGTACTGCGGGCTGTTGTTCGTGTTCTGGTAGCTCGGCAGCCGCGACACGACATTGCTCGAATCCGTGGCCCGGATGAAGTAACGCACCATCTGGCCGTTCGTCGAGGCGGCCGCCGGAATGGTGGCCCCGAACTGCCCGTCGCCCGCCGGCCCATCCCCGTGCTGCCCGTCGTCGAACATTTGCACCGTCACCTCCGGGTTGAACATCACCCGGTACACGAGCTCCATGCGCGTCACCGGCCGAAAGGTCTGTTCGGCACGGGCGGTCACGACCAGGTCTTGATCGTCGTTGGGTTGCTTGGGAGTGTGCCGCACGTCGGTAATCAGCGGCCCCAGCGTGGCCGCGCCTTCGCCGTTGGCCGCCCCGGGTGTGGGACCGGGGAGGTAACGGGGCGTGGCCGTGTCGATGGACAACCGGCTGGCGCGCACTTCCGGCAGAACGAGGAAGTCCGCATCGTCGGCCGCGGCGTTCAAGCCGTGGATCGCCAGGACGTTCCAGCCGGGGCGCAGGGAAACCAGCGCCCGAGACACATCCACCTCCTCGAACTGGCCGGCCAGGGTCTCATCCCGTGTGCCGGTCGCAGCGGCGTTCCACTGCGGAAACGGCGTGGCGTTACGGCTGAACAACTCGGTGCCATTGAGATACACCACCGCTCCGTCGTCGTATTTCATCCGCACTGTGAGGAAGTCGTATGAGGTCGGGTCGGTGACGGTGAATGGTACCCGCACGTACGCCGAGGCGTTGTTGCCCCGCATCGGGCCCTCGATATCCGTGCTGATGAGCGGCGCCAGCGACACCGCGGTCTTGATCACCGCCGTCATCGTCGAGCCGTCCGAGCCGTCGCCGGTGTCATTGCCGGGCGGTGGACCGACGGGCGTCAGCGCCACATCGATGAAATCTCCGATTTGCACGTTGTGGATGGTGATCGAGCGACTCACGCCCGTGGTGTTGGCTCCGGCGATGGAGAACTTGTCGCGCTCGGCCCCGTTGTGAAGGATGATCCCGGTCACACCGTTGCCCGCCGGGTTGGCCTTGGCCAGCGTCCAATCCACCGTGATCGAGCCCGCCACTTCACTGACCCACCGGCGGATTACCCAGTGTTCCTCGTTGTTGTTGCGGCCATTGGGATGCATGAAGGTCGCGCCGATTTCGTCCCACGGAGGATTGCCGGCAAACCAGTCCCAGGCCGTTCCGGTCCAGAAGTTCAGCCCGCTGAAGGGGGCCTCACCGCTGGGGAAGGCGACGAAGTTCGACGCCTGATACCCGGCCACCGTGTCTCGGGTGAGATTGTAATAGCCGTAAAACCAGTTGTCCTGACCTTGCACTCCGGAAAACTCGGCGGCCGAATCCGCCACCACCACCGTCACGCTGCCCTCGGTTTCATAGCCGACGCCCGTGGTTGCAGCCGTCCAGGCCGCGTCGTCAAAGTCCGGCTGAGTCCACCCCAGACCCAAGCTGTCATCCGTTGGAACCAGCACCCGAGCCGCCGCGCCCGTCGATAGCAGCGTGGCCTGGGTGGTGACCAGCGTAAGGCCGTACGCGATGTCATCCGTCTGGACGGGATACGGCGCATATTGGTGCGCCACGGTTACTCCGTCGGGTTTCACCAGCGCCAGGTAACCGGGCGAACTGGAGAGTCGGAAGTTGGTGTGCAACGGCTCGCCCGGACGGCGGCGATCCTTGTTGGAAGCGAACACGAGCAGGAACCGGTTTGCCTCC
>DATLZF010000092.1:0-6610 GCA_035574135.1 Candidatus Methylomirabilota bacterium | reverse complement strand
CACCCGGCCGGCCACGGTGCCGAGACCGACGAAGACGAGGTTCCGGCTCGCCGTCTCGCCATTGGCCTGGAGCCGGACGTTGGTTTCCCGCGCCCGCAACCGGTTGGCGTCATCGCGAGCCTCGATCTGATAGGTGCCGAGGGGCACCGCGTCGAAGCGAAAACTTCCATCCGCCGCACTTGACACCTGCTGCACAAATCCGAAGAAGCTGTTCAGAAGCCGCACGTTCGCGCCCCCGACCGGCGTCGCGCCATCCGGGGCCAGCACCAGACCGAGAACGGTGCCCGCGGCCTGCAGACGCACGGTCACGTTTGCCTCACCGCCCACGGCCACGCTGCCATTGGTGGAGCCGCTCAGGGTGGTGAGCGGATGGTTGGCCGTGACGAGGAAGCCCCCTGCCAGCACGCGCTCGAAAGTGACCTGACCGTCGGATCCGGTCTCGCTCTGCTGCGTGCCGCCGAAAATGGTCTGGCTGGTCACGCTCACGCGGGCGTTTTCCACCGTGTTGCCCGAAGCGTCCCGCACGGTCACGTTCACCCGGCCCTGCCCGTTCATCACCACGTTCACCGTGCGCGTTTCTCCCACGGCGTTCACCTGGTTGACCGCACGCCCGCGGTCACCCGTCGCCGCGTCGGTCACGTCGAGGGTGAAACTGCCGATGGGCACAAAGTCGAACCGATACCCGCCCCCGGCGTCGGACCTCGTTGAGGCAAATGTCGAGCCGGAAATGCTGACCGCCGCCCCCACCACCGGTGTCACGCCATCCGCGCGCAGGACAAGGCCGGTCACCGAGCCCGCGTCCAGCAGCCGGACATTCAAGGTGAGCGTCTGCCCGGACAAGCCGAGGCTGCCGGAGGCCTGGCCGCGCCGGAGCGACACCGGGTCGAAGACGGCCACGGACACGTTGCCAGGCGTCACGCGCACGAAGCGATACCGGCCGGCGGCGTCAGTGGCGGTGTTGAAGGTGCCGGAAGTCGCCGTCAGCGCCACCTGCGCACCTTCGACCGGCTGATTGTTCGGCGCGGTCACCAACCCCTCCACCGTACCACCGACGGTCAGGGCCAAATCGCGGGTCACCGTCTGGTCGGTCAGCACCGTTACGTCCTCGCTGGCGGCGGTGTTGCTGGCCGAGTCGAACGCCTCGATCGTCACCGGGCCGGACGGCACGTCGTTGAAGGTGTAACGGCCGCCGGTGTCGGTGCGGGTGGAACGGGACAGGTTACCCGGCCCGCGCAACTGCACCAGCAGGTTGATCACCGCCACGCCGTTGCGCCGCACGATCCCGGTGAGCGTGCCCGTCTCTTCGATGGTGATATCCGCCAGGAAGGTTTCACCCGCCACGAGGTTGGCGGAGGCACTCCCGATCAGATCGCTGCCCTGGGCCACCGGCACCGTGGCCACCAGGGTGTACAAACCCTCGGGCAGGCCGATGACGCGGTAGCTGCCGTCGGCGGCGACGGCCGCCGACACCGAGTTCAGCAGAAGCCCGCCGCTGATCCGGACACTGCCCGAACTGGCCACCACGCCACTGTGGCGGCGCACGGTGCCGGCGAGGTTGCCGGTGTCCTCGAACACGATGTCCTGCTCGACCGTGAGCAGGCCCGGCTGGAATCCGCCCATCACCGGGGCGGAATCCCGGCCGCTCCAGGGATTCACCGCCACAAGGGTGAAATCATCCGCCGGCAGTGGAGTCGAGGCCCCATTGCACGTGACACGACCCACGCGACTGAACACGCCGACGCCATTGGCGTTGAAGATGTGCGTACGTCCATAGAAGGGATTGTTGCTGCGCAGCCGCACCAAGACTCCGGCCATGGCGTTCGAGCCGTCGCCCGCGAGGGTCCGTCCCGTGACCGTCCCCGTCAACGGAGGCAGCGCCGGCAGGGCACTCGTGCCGTCCAGCGGCACGTCGAAATTCTGAATGAGCGCCAACTCGGCCGAATTCAATCCGGCCAGTGCCTCCGGGGGGAGCTGCGCGAGCCGCTCGGCCGAAGCCCGGGCACTGCCGCGGCTCGTCTGCTGCGCGGCGAAGTGCAGGATGGCCACCGCCCCGCCCGGCGGCACGGTGAGGGTCGTCCATTCGGTCACCAAACGACCAAAGCGCTGGGTGAAATCGATTGTGTAACCCACGCTCGTCGCCTGCACGGTGCCGCCCGGCCCGTCGAACACATCCGCCACGGCGGGCAGCGTGTTCAACAGGAAGGGATCGCCGTCGTCATCATCGTCAATGATCGCCCAATGGTCGCGGCTGCCGCCATCGCCCACGCCCACCGTCGTGTCGCCGCTCGACGTGCTGATCACCCGCGGCTCACGGCTGAAGTTGAATCCACCCTGGACCTTGTTGATGAAGCGGAAGTGACTGCTGACGCGCACGCCGGCCACGATGACGTTGGCGGTGTTGTTGCTCAGGATCTCCAGGTACCGCGCGAAGTAGCCATCGCACGGCACGTAAATCTTGCGCGTCACATCAAGGCCGTTCACACCGGTCTGGCTGAGCACGAGTTCGCGGCCGCCTTCCTCGATGGTGCCGAAGCCCGAGCCGCCAAACCGCCGGCTGGTGCCGTTGACCACCACTTCCAAAATGGCGGCGCCGCGGTTCGCATTGAAGTCGCCTCCATATATCTGCCGCATGCCATCCTGAATCTCGCCGCCGCGCAGCAGGTCGAAGATGAAATTGTTCGCGTCGTAGAGGGTCGCCGTGGCGGTATTGATCGGGATGAGCGTTCCCGACAGCGTCACATCCACCGTGACGTTGTCCCCGTGGTTGGCCACCTGGCTGGCCGCCACGCCGAAGAGCTGCAAATCGCCCTGTCGTCCGCTGGCCGTCACCGTAAAGGTGCCCAACGGCACGTCGCCAATCGAGTAACGGCCCTCCACGTCCGTCTGCGTGGAGAACAGGCTGCCGAAGCCGGGCGCGTCGGTATCGAGCGACACGGCGATGCCCGCGGCCGGCGTCGAGTCGGGATTACGCACAATGCCCCCAACCGTGCCCACACCGATCAACGTCAGATTCGCGGAAACCACCTGGCCATGCGCGGTCACGGCCACGCCGCCGACCCGGCCGCGAAGGTTTCCCCGGCCATCCAGCGCGTCCACCGTATAGGTCCCCGTGGGCATGATGTCGAAACGGAAGGCCCCCTCGGCATCCGTCCGCGTGTCCCGGCCACGCGGACCGGAAGCCCGCACCAGCATGCCCGGCACGGGCGTGGTGCCATCCGCCGCAAATACGCGGCCCGCAATGCTGCCCGCGCCCTGCAAATTCACCGTCACCGCCGCGGTGCCATCCACGGCCACGGTGCCCGAAGTCATGCCCCCGAGACCGGTGGCCGGATCACTGGCGGAGATGGAGAAGTCCGCCGCGGGCACGGCTCCGAACGTGATGGTGCCATCGGCCGCCGTGTTGCCCGAACGGCTACCGCCAAAGATGGAGAAACTCGAAAACGTCACCCGCGCGCCCGGCACGAGCTGGCCGCCTCCATCCCGCACCGTTACCACCACCGTGCCCTGCCCAATCAGGGTCACGTTGACCGTGCGCGTCTCGTCCTGACTCGAAATGCTGCCGCCGGCGCGGCCGCGGTCTCCCGTGCCAGGGTCAAACGCATCGACCGTGTAGAAGCCGACCGGCATGAACTCGAAACGATAGCGCCCCTGAGCATCCGTCACCGCGCTCAATCCCCCGGGCGACACCGTGACCACCGCGTCCCGCACGGGGGTGGCGCCATCCGGGCGGAAAACGGTTCCCGCCAGGGTGCCGGCCGCCACCAGCGTGACGTCCGCGTTGACTGTCTGCCCCTCGCTCTCGATCACACCGGTGGTGTTCCCGCCCAGCCGGGCAATCGGGGCACGAGCCGTCAATTGAAAAGGCCCGATGAAAACATTGACGAAGGAGAACCGCCCCTGCGCATCGCTGGTGACATCACCCCGGCCACCGAACACGCTGGCGCTGGACAGGCTCACCGAAGCGTTCGCCACCGGGTTGCCGCCCCCGTCGCGCACCACACCGGTCACCGTGCCCCGACCGAGGTAGGTCACATCCGACACATTGACCTGCGCCGTGGCCGTCAGTTCCCCGGAGGTGCGCCCCCGGTTGTTGGCGGCATCCGAGGCCTCAACCGTGTAGGATCCCAGCGGAACGAAATCGAACAGATAACGGCCAAGGGGATCGGTCTGCGTCACCAGATTGGCAATGCCCGACAGTCGGACGGTCGCGCCCGGGAGCACCGGCGTGACGCCATCCCGCTCGAACACGGTTCCGGTGATGGTCGCCCGCGGACCCAATTCGACATTGACCACGGCGGACTGATTGAGCAACAGCGCGCCCGTGGCCCGGCCGCGCAGACCGCTGCGCGGATCCCGCACGGTCACCAGCAGGCTGCCAGCCGTCATGTTGCTCACGCGATACCGGCCCCCGCCATCCGCGGTCGTCGTGCGCGTATCCGCGCCGGCCGCAATGGTCACCAGCGCCCCCGGAACCGGATCGCCCAACGGTCCGGTCACCAAACCGGATACGGTCCCGGCGTTGAGCTGGAGCTGGATCGTGCCCATCGCCGTGACGCCCCCCGACACGGGCGCCGTGGCGGAGGACATACCGTCGTAAATCTGTCCCGCGCGCACGATCTGGGCCAGCGCCGTCAGGGGACCTTCCGTGGCCGGCACGCCGTCGATGGCGAAGAAACCGGTGGCGTCGCTGCTGGCCACCAGCACGCTGAACACAGTCACCGACGCCCCCTGGATGGGGGCGCCGAGCGGATCGACGACACGGCCCTCGACGCGCGTCGTGGCATTAGCCACCGCCGGGTCGAGGCCCAGTTGCAGCTCGAGCCCGTCCGGAATGCCGTCGCCGTCGCTGTCGGTATTGAGCGGGTTGGTGCCGCGAACCAGTTCGGCACCGTCGCTCAGGCCGTCGCTGTCGCTATCCCCGCGCAAGGGATTGGTGCCCGCCAGCACCTCGGCGCCATCCGCCACGCCGTCCGTATCCGTGTCGGCCGCGCGCGGATTGGTGCCGCGTTGAAACTCCTGCAGGCTGGTCAGGCCATCGGTGTCAGGATCCTGCGCCGCGTCGGTCGAGTCGTTCGGGTTCAATCCGTTGGCCCGCTCGAACTCGTCGGTCATGCCGTCGCCATCGGCGTCGTTGGGAATCAGGATCGAGAGCGAGAAGGATGCAAGCACGCCTTCGTTGCGCGCCTGAATGATGGCCAGGCCGCGCGAGCGCGCCGTCACCAGGCCGTTGGAACTCACGTCCGCGATCTGCGGGTTGCTCGACGACCAAAAAGTGCCGTCCGCCAATTCGGTGACGTCGCCCGTGGTGCCATCGGCGAAGGCGGCCTCGGCGGTCATCTGCACAGTCTCGCCCCGGGTGGTGAGGGTGCTCTTGGGCGAGGCGATGGTGAGCGCGACCGGCAGAGGGGCCAGCGGGCCCAAGGTGATGTTCCGGACCGTGCTGGGCGAGCCGGGGATGAGCAGGAAGTATTCGGACTGACCGCCGTAGGTGACGCCATTGGTCGTGCAACTGACACGGACGCGGAAGTAGCCGGGCTCGACCGGCACGTTGGGGATGCCCCAGGTGCCGTCGGGCTGCACCTGGACGCTGCGATTGAGGATGCTGACGGTGCAGTTCTCATCGAGCTGGGCAAGCGAAAGCGAGGGCACCCCCGCGGCAAAAAGAATCAGAAGCCGCCTGAGGCAAACGGAGGTCGATTTCGCACGGAAAACCCCGCAGCCACCGGCAGCCGTCACCCCTTTCCCGGGTTGCAGAGGAAGGATTGCTCGTTTCATGGGCGTTTGCCTAAAGGCCGTTTGACAACAAATTTTTCACACAGCAGGGGCGGTCCGGCCGGCCCCGTTTTTGGGAATTCGATGGCGACGCCGTACCGGCCCCGGGCCCAGTCGAGGACACGGCGGAGATAGTCCCGCGTGCGGTCGAGACCGTAATCCGTCTCCCCGCGCGCCATGATGAGGTTGGCCTCCTCGTTGAGCATGGGTTCATCAGGATGGATCCGCCCGAGGGCGCGGATCACGTCGCACCGCAGGGACAACCGTTCATACACGCCGCTTTGGAAGAGGTCGGACGCCAGGGCCGCCGCCAGGGCCGAACCCGCCCGCGGGCCGCCCACGTAACCGAGGTCCGCCGCCAGGCGGCTTGCCTCGTCGTAGGTGGTGGCCCCGGTGAATTGCTCGATCAAGCGGTCCTCAGCCGCCCGGTCCCCCAACCGGGCCCGCACCTTCGGCGGGAGGTCCGGCCTGCCCAGCCACGCGGCACGTTCTGCGGCATCCAGCGGCAATCGCGCCAGGAGCGCGGGCCCATCGGGCACGGGCCGGCTGGCCAACGCCTCTTTGATGCGCCGGGCCTGCTCGGCCAGATGGGCCGGACGCGCATGGTTCAACAAGTAGAACAACGCGCGCCGTCGCACGGAGGCCGCTTCACTGGACAACGCAGTGACCAACACCCGGACCACCGCCGCGTTTTCGATCCAGCCCGTGTCCACACCCCGCCCTCGCGCGGTCCGGCCCAGATCGAAGATGGCCGCAAGATGGTCCTCGCGGTCCTCGACCGTCATCCTTGTGGCTCTCCCGTGAGCCAGCCAGTTGCTCAACTGAGCCCGGCGGGATT
>DATLZF010000091.1:0-5766 GCA_035574135.1 Candidatus Methylomirabilota bacterium | reverse complement strand
TGCATGGCCACGCTGCGGGCCACCGCCTGCGCATGGTCCGGGTAATCGGTGGATTCGTGTGAGTGCGTGCCGAAGTCGGTGACGGCCAGCCCCGTCTTTTGCAGGTGATGTTTGATGGCTTCCTTGAGGTCGAACCCGCCGTGGTCAGCGCCAAGCGCGATGGTTTTGGTCTGGGAATGCCGCGCGCTCGCGCCGGCGGTGGTGGTTTGTTCGATGAACTTCAACATGGAGACGATGCCTTGCTCGATCTGGTCCCGGCACGCCACGTAGGTTTCGTAGGAGCCGCCAATGGGATCGCTGATGTCGTTTTCGAACGAGTCGAGCGTCTCGTCGAACTCCCGGAGCAAAAAGGTCTTCTCCGCCGCCTGCGGGTAGAGCAGCGTGATGGCGTCCACGTGGCTGTGGGTCATGCCGAAAATGAAGTCCGCCTGCTGGACCAGGTCGGCGGTCAACATCCTGCTGCGCTGGCCGGAGATGTCGATGCCCAGTTCGCGCACCGCCCGCACTGCGTGCTCGCTGGGCGGCAGGCCTTCGATGGCTCCGACCCCGGCGGATAGGACCCGGTAATCACCCCGTCCCTTCACGGCATGACGGAACAGTCCTTCGGCCATGGGGCTCCGACAGATGTTGCCCGTGCAAACGAACAGGATTGTCTTCATTCCAGCGTCAGGGGGTCCAATGTGGCGGGCGCGGCGGAATCGTCAACCGCGAATTCAGTCGCGGTACTGGTGCACGATGGCCAGGCCTTTGAGCAAATCCACCGCTCGCGCCAGAGCGGGATCAACGATTTGTGGGGGCTCGGGAACCACTGGCCGGGCCGGCGTGCTGGCTGGGCCGGGTTCCGCTCCCTCGCGCTGCTGCCGCACCAATTCCGCCTCGTTCACGCGCCGGCGCGAGGCGCGCGCGCCGGCGGCGGGGTCGGCTGCTGCCGAAGACGCTTGTGCCGGAGGGGCGGGGTCCCGGAACGCATCCTCCAGAAAGGCCCGTTCGTCGGACTCGTTGACGGTCAGTTCGAGGTCGGCTTTCAGTCCGGAGGCCGGCAGTGGCTGTCCATCCGCCAGCCTGACCGGGTGGCCATACACGCGCAGCCGGCGACCGTCGCGCAGGGTGAAATCGCGTCCGATGGCGGCCGTGCCGGCGGTGTTGGTGCCGATGATCAAACCGATCTCCGCCTCGCGCAGCATGGCCGCCAGCGCCTCGGCCGCCCCGCTCGTTCTGCGGTTAACCAGGGTGATGACAGGCAGGCCCAAGGCCTTCTCGCGGGCGGTGGACTTCTTGAGCCCCTCGCCCCAGTCGATGAGCGGCTGCTCGGAGGCGATGAACCAGTTGGCCGCGGCCAGGGCGGCGGCGTAGTCGGTGCCGTGCGCGAACCGCAGGTCGAGTACCAGGCCCTTGATTTTTCCCGTGCTCGCGTGCCTCTCGTAGGCCCGCGCCAGGTCCTGTTCGAGGCCCGCCCGCACTTCATGCACGCGCAGGCGGGCGTACGCGCCCTCGAACACCCCGCTGCTCACCGCCGGATGCTTCGACTCGTTTGGCGCGGAGTCATGGTCGCCCAGCCACTGGACCCGGGGGCCGAGTTGCTGGATCAAGCCGTCGATGGCGGCGCGTTCGAGTTCCTTTTCCGACAGTTGGGAAAGATTGGTGCGGAGCAGGGAGTACACCTCCTGAAGAGCGGAGGGCAACTCCTCCGCGCCGGCGGCGGCCCCTCCAGTCAGCACCAAAACCAGGGCTCCGCCGGCCGTCCATCTTTTCAAATCCATAATCGTCTTTGCGCTCAACGGGCGCCGCAGAGGGGCGATTACCCCGTCGCACCAGAGCACAGCGTGCATGGTCTGCCGCTCTTGCTGTAGCGCCCGCGCCGCACTATCTCCTCCGCCTTTTCCGCCGTCGAACCTATTTGTTGCCGCCCGCAAAAAAAACCGCGCGGAAGGTGGGCGGGATTCTGCGGGTCAACGGATGCCGGGAATGCGCCTCTTGGTGGGGGACGGGCTCTCAGCCGTTCTCACGGCCGGGCGCGCGGGTGGGGCCACGACGTTCCCTCGGGCCGGCGGACCAGGGGAAGGGAGGATTCGAGCGACCAGGCCCGGAGTTCCTCGCCCAGCCGTTCCAAGGGCAAGCCCACGACGTTCGTATAGGAGCCTTCGATGCTTTCGACAATCAGGTGACCGTGCTCTTGGATGGCGTAAGCTCCGGCCTTGTCGAAGGGGTGGATGAGGTTGAGGTACTCGTCGATCGTCCGGCTGTCGAGCGGCCGGAAGGTCACCCGCGTGCTGACGGCAAACAGGCTCTGGCGATGGCGCCGCAGGTGAAGCAGGCAGAGGCCCGTGATGACATGGTGCGGGCGGCCCGCCAGCGCCTCGAGCATTCGGCGGGCTTGGGCCCGGTCGTGCGGCTTGCCGAAGATCTCGCTGTCGATGCTCACCACCGTGTCCGCTCCGATCACCAGGGAGTCGGGATGCTTTTTCGCCACCACCCGGGCTTTGCGGTAGGCGTTGATCTGCGCCGTCTCATGGGGGGTCAGATGCTCGGGCTGCACCTCCTGAATCCGACCCGGCACCACTCTGAAATCGAAACCCAACTGGCGAAGCAACTCTGACCGTCGCGGCGACTGCGAGGCAAGAATGACGGGAGGCAGGTTCACGGCGGGGCCGGAGGTGGGCGGCGGACGATGGAGGGGGACTTTTCGGGCGCTCATGGAGTAACGGAAAGCGGCCGGCCCCAAGCGGCGCGCAGCGCGTCCAGGCGGGCGCCGAAGGACGGGTCATCCAACACGGGGACGCTGCCATCGGTGGGAATCTCGGACCCCAGTTCGATCCAGGACTTGCACCCGCCGTATTCGGGCAGCAGCGGAAGCTCGACCGCGCACGGCAGCCTGAACACCCGCACGGCCAGGGCGTAGATGGCCTTGGTGCGTCCCCACTCGAACCGGTCGGCGATGACTTCGTCGCGCCAGACATGCTGTCCGCGCAGGTTCAACGCGGCTTCCCGGGATTCGAGCCGCACCCACTCCTGCACGTCGGCCCAGAACTCGATCCGCACGCGATCGGCCGGGGGCAGGGCGGCGGCGAGGCGGTCAAACCGGGCTTGGGCCGCCGGGAGCACCATGGCGCGTTGTTGGTGGTACAGCGTGGGAAACAGGAGAAACCGGTCGTTGTCCACCCGGAACCCACTCGCCCCTTCGTTAATGCCACCCTTGCGAAGGATGACGACCTGGTCGCCCGCGCCCAGCGCGTCCACGATCACCGCCCATTCCTTGAAGGCCAGTCGCATGGTGGCAGCCTAGCAGGGCCGCGGCGCTTGGCAATCCGGGGTTTTGCCCGGCAAAAAATGGCTGCGGCCGAGTTTAATGCTTTGACATGGTCGGGCCAACGTCTAACGTCGCCCCATTCCAAACAATTCACTGCCAACCCAGTAGCACTCACTGACACGGACCGTCAGTGAGTGTGCGGTTTTGGGCGGGCTGTTCGCTCGCAAGGGCTGCGGCGTGTTGCAGGTGCCGGGCGCAAACTGAGGCTTCAGTTTCTCGCAATAAGTCCGCAATCCCTCACGTCCAAGACAACTTTGGCAATGCCAGTAACAGGAATTCATGAACATACGCATGTCGATCGGTCGAGTGGATCTTTGGGTGGCCATGGTGGTGGGGACACGGGTCGTTACTGCGACGGCGGGGGACGTCGTCGAGCGGTCGTTCTACTCGGGCACGATCAAGGCTCAGTTCCCCGAGAGGAACGTGACCATGAAAGGCATCGTGGTCACTGTGGGCGACGCTGAAGATGCCTACCTGTGCTACGACACCGACCTCATGCGCCTTTCGCTGGTCTGGCGGGGGCCGTTCCTCAAGTTCGGCAACGGTCAGCGTGAGATCGTGCATCCGCCCCCGGCGGAAGTTGCCGGCCAGCCGCTCTTCGGCACCCGTCCCGGACCGGGCTGGACGCTGCGAACCGATTTCACGGACCCCCGCCCCGGCCAACAAGGGCCGTTGCCTCGCGAGTGGGCCAAGTATCGCGGGCTCTTCGTGCATGGCCGGCAGGTGATCTTGTCCTACAGCGTCGGGGCGTCATCGGTGCTGGAATTGCCCGGATTTGAAAGCGCGGAGGGTCTGAACGCGGTCACCCGCAGCTTTGCCATCGGTCCCTCGCCCCAACCGTTGACGCTCCTGGCGTGTGAGCAACCCGGCGGTGTGGGGACCCTCGGTGCCACGCCGGCAGGCGATCTCGCCGTGCTGGGGCGTGAGGGCCAGACGAACATGGTTTTTGCCGGCCTTGTCGGTGCGCCGGCCGGCGCGGGCTGGGAGATCGCAGGTGGTCGTCTGCACCTGAAGCTGCCGGCGGCCCAAACGCCCCACACGTTCAAACTGGTCATGGCCGTGGCGCCTGCGGCGGAGCAGGCGCGCTTCGTCGCGTTGCTCAAGGCGTCCGCCAAACCCACCGATCTTGCCGCCCTCACCCACGGCGGCGCCCCGCGTTGGACCGCGCCGGTGACCACGCGCGGGTCTCTTGGCACCGGGCCCGGGCCGTACGTTGTGGACACCATCAGTGAGGCGCTCACCAATCCGTGGTCCGCCCGGACGTTCTTTGGCGGGTTCGATTTTTTTCCTGACGGCCGCGTCGCCCTCTGCACTTTTCACGGCGACGTCTGGATTGTCTCGGGCGTGGATGACAAGCTGGAGAAGCTGACCTGGAAACGCTTCGCCACCGGACTGTTTCAGCCGCTCGGGCTCAAGGTGGTGGAGGGGAAGATTTACGTCACCGGCCGCGACCAGATCACCCGTCTGCACGATTTGAACCAGGATGGAGAGGCGGACTTTTACGAGAACTTCAACAACGACACGGTGGTCACCGACAACTACCACGAGTTCTGTCTCGACCTGCAAACAGATCGCGCCGGCAACTTCTATTATGCCAAGGGCTCGCCTTGGACGCCGGACGTGCGCACACCGCATCAAGGCACCCTCCTCAAGGTGAGCCAGGACGGCTCCAAGCTCGAAGTCGTGGCCACCGGCCTCCGCGCCCCGAACGGCATGGCCGTGGGCCCCAACGACGAGATCACTGTCAGCGACAACCAGGGCCACTGGATGCCAGCCAGCAAACTGAACCTTGTCCGGCCCGGTGGATTTTACGGCATGATGCCCGCCGCCCACCGTGAAATCACTCTACAACGCGGCGGCTCCAACCTCACCGTCAACCCGAGTGATCCCCGCATCCGCGCCGCCCTCAAAATGGCCGGGTGGGATGCCGCTGCGCCCGTTCCCGCGCGCTACGACGAGCCGATTTGCTGGTTGCCCATGAGCGTGGACAACTCCAGCGGCGGCCAGGTCTGGGTGACGAGCGACCGGTGGGGACCGCTCCAGAATCACCTCCTCTTCATGAGCTACGGCCGGGGCACGCTCTTCCACGTCATGCTCGACGAGGTGGACGGCGTGTGGCAGGCGGCCATGACGCGCTTCCCGCTGAAATTTCAGACCGGCCTGATGCGGGGACGTTGCAGCCCGCGCGACGGGCAAATCTACGTCTGCGGACTGCGGGGCTGGCAGACCGATGGCACGCGGGATGGCGCTCTTTATCGCGTGCGCTACACGGGCAAACCGGTGCACACGCTGCTGGCATGGCATGCCCGCAAGGACGGGGTCGAACTTCGATTCACCGGTGAACTTGACCCTGCCGCGGCGGGCGATGCCGCCAATTACGCAATCGAGCAGTGGAACTACATCTACTCCGGCAACTACGGCTCGCCCGACGTCTCGGTCGCCGATCCAAAGCAGAAGCG
>DATLZF010000090.1:0-5700 GCA_035574135.1 Candidatus Methylomirabilota bacterium | reverse complement strand
TGCCGTTGCGCCAGCAGGTTCACGAGGTGATGCGCTTCTTCCATTACTCGCAGCGGACGGAGGAGGTGTATTGGCAGTGGATCGTCCGTTACCTGCGGTTTCACAAGCGGCCGGTGGCCCCCTCTGCCCGGCCCTCTCCCCCGGTGGGGGAAGGGGAGAAGGATGGTTGGCGGCATCCGCGGGAGATGGGGGCGGCGGAGGTGACGGCTTACCTGACGCATCTGGCGACGGTGGGGCGGGTGTCGGCCAGCACGCAGAATCAGGCTTTGAATGCGTTGGTGTTTCTATACAGCGAGGTGTTGCATCAACCGTTGGGGGAGTTGGGGGAATTTGCGCGGGCAGAGCGGCCGGCACGGTTGCCAGAGGTGTTGAGCCGGGAGGAGGTGAAGCGGGTGTTGGCGGCGGTGGAGGCGGATTACGCGTTGCCACTGAAGTTGCTTTACGGGAGCGGGCTGCGGTTGATGGAGTTGTTGCGGCTGCGGATCAAGGACCTGGACCTGGAACGGAATCAGATTGTGGTGCGGGATGGGAAGGGAATGAAGGATCGGGTGACGATGGTGCCGGAGAAGTTAAAGCCGGAACTCCAAACGCACCTGGAACGGGTGCGGGCGCAATGGGAGGCGGACGTGGCGGCGGGTTACGCCGGGGTGTGGCTGCCGGATGCGCTGGCGCGCAAGTATCCGAACGCGCCAAAGGAGTGGGCGTGGCAATGGGTGTTTCCGGGGTGGTCGCTGACCAAGGGGCGGGTGCGGCCGGACGCGCCGGCCCACGGGCTGGGGCTGTGGCGGCATCATCAGACGCCGGAGAATTTGCAGCGGGCGATGAAGGCGGCGTGTTTGCGGGCGGGGGTGAACAAGCGGGCGACGCCGCACACGTTGCGGCACAGTTTTGCGACGCACTTGCTGGAGGGCGGGACGGACATCCGGACAGTCCAGGAGTTACTGGGGCATCGGGACGTGGCCACGACGCAGATTTACACGCATGTGATGCGGCGGCCGGGTTTGGGCGTAAGAAGTCCGCTGGATGGTTGAGCGACGGTGCGGATTTGGACTCGGCGCCTTCCCGGTGCCTCGGCCCTGCGGGCCTTGTCCCGTTGGTCGAATTCTGACCTCGGCTGCCCGAGCCGAAATAATCACGCACGCGATGCCGAAGCCGGGTATTGGAGTGCGCGGTCCGCTGGATGGATGAGGCAGAGGGGGCGAAGGGGTGAAGGGGTGACAGGCGTTGCAGCCGCTCCACTTCGTACCCGGGGGGCGTTGCCTCCCGTTCCAGCCACGATCCGGCATGGCGTTCCCCGGCCCGGTTGCCCTACTCTGAGGCGCATGAGCGACGCTCCAAAATCGACGGCTCCCGTTCAGGCTCCGCGGGTGCGATGGTGGCCCGTGCCGTTGATCCTCGGTGCCGCCGCCCTGGCACTGGGCTGGGTGTGGACGTTTCACGGCCCTTCGCGGCAGGATCGCTACATCGCCACGCTGGAGGTTTTGTTCGGGCTGCTGGTCGCCCTGCTGGTGTGGCTGGTGTTCGCCTCGCGACTGCCGCGGCGCCTGGGCCTCGGCGTCACCGGCTCCGTGATCGGGCTCATTGCGGCAGCCGCGGCGCTGCTGGAGATTCGCGGCGTCAATGGCGATCTCGTGCCGATTCTTGCCTGGCGCTGGAGTTCCCGTGCCCTCGTTCCACCAAGCGACGCGATCCCAGCCCCGACGGCCGCGTCGCATTCGCGCGGGGATTTCCCACAGTTCCTCGGCCCCCATCGCAACGGCACGGTGGAGGGTCCGCGCCTGGCGCGCGACTGGCAGGCACAGCCGCCGGTGGAATTGTGGCGTCATCCGGTCGGTCCGGCCTGGTCGGGTTTTGCGGTGGCCGGCCCCTTCGCCATCACTCAGGAGCAGCGCGGGGAGAAGGAATGCGTGGTGTGCTACGACGTGCTCTCGGGCCGAACGTTGTGGGTGCATGAGGACACGGCCCGTTACGCCACCACCATCGCGGGGGAAGGCCCGCGCGCGACACCGACGATTGCGGGCCGACGGGTGTTGACCCAGGGTGCGACCGGTCTGCTGAACTGCCTTGATCTCGCCACAGGGGCGCGGCTGTGGTGGAAGGACATCGTCGCCGAGAGTGGTCGCGAGATGCCCACCTGGGGCGTAGCGGGCTCGCCGTTGGTGGTCAGCAACCGCGTGTTCGTCCATGCGGGCGGCACGAACGAACGCAGCCGGGTGGTGCTGGATCTGGACACCGGCCGATTCATCTGGGGCGCGGGCTCGGGAGGCATGGATTACAGCTCCCCGGTGCTCGCGCGGTTGGCGGGGCGGGAGCAGGTGCTCATCTTCGCGGCCTCGGGGGTGGCGGCGCACGCGCTGGAGGACGGCCGCATTCTCTGGCGTCATCCGTGGCGCGGCGGGCATCCGCACGTGACGGTGCCGCTGGTCCTGCCCGGCGACCGTGTGGCAATTTCGAGCGGCTACGGCACCGGTTGTGAAGTGATCGAAATTGCCGTCGAGAAGAACGCTTGGACGGTGCGCCCGGTGTGGAAGTCGATCCGTCTCAAGTCGAAGTTCGCGAACCTCATTTATCACGGTGGATACCTCTACGGGCTGGACGACGGCATTCTCGTTTGTCTGGACGCCGCGAACGGCACGTTGAAGTGGAAGGAGGGTCGCTACGGGCACGGTCAGTTGATCCTCACCGGCAACCTGCTTCTGGTCATGGCCGAGGCGGGCGAAGTGGTGCTGATCGAACCAACGCCGGAGGGATTGCGCGAGCTGTCGCGGTTGCCGGTGTTCCGTGCCAAGACGTGGAATCCGCCCGCGCTGGCCGGTGATCTTCTCCTGGTCCGCAACGACCGGGAAGCCGCGTGCTTCCGATTGCCGGTGGAAAAGTGACGGGGCGGGCCCCGGGTCCGGGCAAGCGCTTCAGGACGCGCCGGCGTCCAAGAGGCGGGGCGCCATCCACTCACCTTCCACCACCATGCGCCAGCAGGCGGCGGACTCGTCGAGAAGGCAGAAGGTGGCCGGTTGCCCGACCACAAGCGGATCCGGCAGCCCAAGAAACCGGCGTGGTGCGAGGGAAAGCCGCGCCCATGCCTCACGCCACGGTTCGGCCAGCATCGCCGCCGCCCGCGCCACACCGCAATCGGGACGCAACGCTGAACCGGCGAAGTTGCCCGTGCCCGGCAGACGCACCACGCCGTCACCGCCCACTTCCAATTCGAGCCGGCCCAGTCGATAGCGCCCCGGCGGGCTGCCGGCCGCCGACATGGCGTCCGTGGTGTAATAGATCTGCCGTCCTGCTCGCACCCGATGGATCAAGCGGAACAACTCCGGCGCGACGTGGATGCCATCGCAGATCAGGCTCACGTTGATGCCCTCGAGATCGAGCACCCGCCAGAGAATGTTGTCCTGCCGATCCAGCTCGCGTGGGCAACCGTTGCCCAGGTGAGTGAAGCCGGTGGCGCCCGCCGCCAGGGCCTGCTTTAAGACGACGGACGAAGCGTTGGTGTGGCCGAGGCTGACTTTCATACCCAGCCCCACCGCTTCGGCGATGGCGGCCAGCGCGCCACGTCGCGCCGGGTCCAGCGTCAGCAGCACCGGGTCCTCGCCGGCAGCCGCGCGCAGTTCCCGGACGTGCGCCGGCGTGGGATCGCACATCACCAAGGGATCGTGCGCGCCGCGGTAACCTGGCTCGGCCGAGAGGAAGGGACCTTCGACGTGCCAGCCGACGATGGCGCGTTGCAGCTCCGGGGAGACGGCTCGCAGCCGGCGCAAGTTGCGCAGCCGCCCGAGCAAACGTGGCCATTCGTCAGTGATCAACGTGAGAAGGAAGCTCGCGCACCCGGCCTCGCGCAGCCCGACGGCGGCCCGCAGCAGATCGTCCTCGCCCACACCATCCCGCTGAAAATCCACCCCCGCGTAACCGTTGATCTGCAGATCGCACAACGCGGGCGCCACCCAAAGTGGGCCGGCATCCCCGGGTTCAGTGACGGAGGTGATCCGGGTAAACCGCCCGTCCCGCCAGCACCAGCGCAGAAGCTGCCCGGAAGCGAGAGACCAGCCCGTCACCTCTCCGTGGTTCATGGCGCGGAGGTGGGCAGGTGTGCACGCGTGTGGGCGCGACGCGGGCGATCGGGGCGAGCCACGAAGTCGCGCACAGACCGTTCCTCAGCCGGTCCCGCGCCGGCCTTGAGCAGAAAAGCCACCGGCAGGACCGGTGCCCGTGCCGTCATTAACGCCGCAATGAGAGGGCACCCGAAGACGGGCTGGGGCCGGGACGGGGCGATCAGGCCACGCCCCATGCCCGAGGCGCCTCCGTGTGCCAAGCCCCAAGTTGCCCCGGCCGCCGCGGTACAGAAGTCGGATGCTCGTCGCCGTCGCCGCCCCGACATCATTTGGGCAACAAATCGGCCACGAGGGCTCGCTCCTCTTTCAGCTCATTTTCGGTGGCCGCAATCCTGGCCCGGCTGAACTCATTCAGAGGCAGGCCCTGGACGATTTCCCAAGTCTTGCCGTTGCTGCGAACCGGAAAGCTGAAGATCAGCCCCTTCTCGATGCCGTATGAGCCATCGGAGCACACCGCCACGCTGAACCAGTCGCCGGCTGGCGTGGGGGTCGTGAGCCGGCGCACGGTGTCGATGGCGGCGTTGGCCGCGCTGGCCGCGCTGCTGAGACCGCGCGCCTCGATGATGGCCGCGCCGCGCTTCTGGACGATGGTGATGAAATCCTTCTCCAGCCACTCGCGGTGGCCGATCACATCCGTGCAAGGTCGGTTCTGGATCCTGGCGTTGAAGAAATCGGGGTACATCGTGGAACTGTGATTGCCCCAGATGCAGAGGTTGGTCACCGCCTCGACGGGCACGCCCGCTTTCTTGGCAAGCTGGGTACGGGCGCGGTTCTCGTCGAGCGCGGTCATGGCGAAGAAACGATCGCGCGGGATGGCAGGCGCGCTGTTCATGGCAATGAGGGCATTGGTGTTGCACGGGTTGCCGACGACCAGCACCCGCACGTCGCTGGCGGCGTTGGCGGCAATGGCCTTGCCCTGGCCGGTGAAGATTTTGCCGTTGGCGCTCAACAGATCCTTGCGTTCCATGCCCGGGCCACGCGGCCGCGCACCGACAAGCAGCGCCCAGTTCACACCGCGGAAGCCCTCGTTCGGATCACTGGTGGGCACGCACCCCTTGAGGAGCGGGAAGGCACAATCTTCGAGCTCCATGATCACGCCCTGAAGCGCCTTCATGGCCTTTTCGTCAGGAATCTCGATCAAGTGCAGGATCACCGGCTGGTTGGGACCGAACATCGCCCCGGAGGCGATGCGGAAGAGGAGGGAATAACCGATTTGGCCGGCGGCGCCGGTGACAGCCACGCGAATGGGGGGAGGATTCATAGTTCAAATTCAGATCAAAACGACGCCCCGATCTAATCGGGCAGGCATCGGCGGCGCAAGGGAATATCCGGGCGTCGCTGCGATGCTTGGCGGTCCGCGTCCGGGGCGCCGCTCACCCAGATTCGGCCGGTGAGCCACCCACGCGACCTGAACTCCAGCCAAAGGGCCCGAGACGACACCGAGGGTTCCAGCGATCGAGCGGGCTGCTGGACGGGGCCACTACCGGCGCACCCCGCTTCCCATCCGGCGAGGGGGTGCCGGCCCGATGAGGGTGTCAGAGGATGGGCGTTGGGATGGGTTTCCTTCGCAACCCGCAATCCTCGGCTG
>DATLZF010000089.1:0-5111 GCA_035574135.1 Candidatus Methylomirabilota bacterium | reverse complement strand
CTGATTCAAGCCGGCGATCTTTCCCACGAGGCCCTGGCGCACTACTGGTCCGAGGCTCGCAGGTCAGTCGAGGACGCTTGGGCGCAGGCGTTGAACGATCCCTACCCCCCCGCCGAGGCCTTGCTGGGCCGGGTGTACACTGCGGCGGACCGAAGGCCAACATGACGGCTACGGGGTACGGCGCGGCCATTCGCCAGGGGTTCGAGTACCTGCTGCGCGAGCACCCCGATGTATTCACCATTGGGCAGGGGCTATGGAGCCCGTGGTACGTTGGCAACTCGATGACCGATCTGGACAGGCAGTTCGGTCAGGACCGTGTAATAGACACACCGGTCTCGGAGTTGGCGTGCACCGGCGCCGCGCTTGGCGCGGCGCTGTGTGGGTATCGGCCGATCGTGATTCACCCTCGCGTGGACTTCATGTTGCTCGCGGTAGACCAGATCGTCACGCAGGCGGCCAAGTGGCATTTCATGTTCGGGGGGCAAACGAGGGCCCCGATCACGATCCGGGGCATCATCAATCGGGGCGGAGAGCAAGGGGCACAACATTCTCAGTCGTTGCACTCCTGGTTCGCCCACATTCCCGGAGTTCGCGTCGTGATGCCGTCCACCGCCGCAGACGCACGCGATCTGTTGATCGCCAGCGTGTTGTGTGACGATCCCGTTGTCTACATTGACGACCGTTGGCTGTACGCCGTGGAGGAGACCCTACCTCCGATTGTCGAGCGAGATCTCCGGAAGGAAGGCCCGAGGTACGCGCGCCGCGGCGAGGACCTGACGATGGTAGGGTGCGGGTACACGGCGTACCTGTGTCGCGAGGCTGCTGCCCAGCTTGCAGGGCTTGGTGTGCAGTGCGACGTCATTGATCTGCGCGTGCTGAACCCCGTGGATCACCGGCTGGCCGCGGAATCGGTCACGCGCACGGGCCGCCTCTTGGTCGTTGATGGAGATTGGAGCACCTGTGGGATGGCAGCGGAGGTCATTGCGGGAGTCGCGGAGGCGGTGGATCCCACGCTGCTCCTGAAGAAGCCGGTCCGGCTTACGCTGCCGGACGCGCCGGCCCCCACCAGCGGTCCGCTCGAGCGGATGTATTACACAACGGTTGACGATGTCGTACACGCGGGGCTCACCCTCGCGGGAAAACAAACCAACGGCGGCTGACCCGCCGGCGGATCAGGCGTTGGTTCCCACTCCATGAAACGTCTCGTTGACGTGTTCGCCGCCGCTGGCGGCCTGCTCGTGCTCAGTCCGGTGCTCGCGCTCGTCGCACTCGCGATCTGGCTTCAGGACCGGCACTCGCCCTTCTACGTCGCGCTGCGTACCGGCCGCCACGGCCGCCCCTTCCGGATGGTGAAGTTCCGATCCATGGTGGTGCGCGCGGACCGGACCGGTGTGGACTCCACCTCCGGAGACGATCCGCGGATCACGGCGGTGGGGCGGTTCGTTCGGCGGTTTAAGCTGGATGAGTTCCCGCAGCTGTGGAACGTGCTGAAGGGCGAAATGTCACTCGTGGGCCCTCGGCCGAACGTGGAACGAGAAACGCGGCTGTACACGGCCGAAGAGCGGCACTTACTGGACGTGCGTCCGGGAATCACCGACCTCGCATCCATCGTCTTCGCGGACGAGGGAGATATCCTCCGGGGTGCTGACGATCCCGACCTCCGCTATAATCAGATCATTCGCCCCTGGAAGTCACGACTCGGGCTTCTCTACGTGCGGCGGTCCGGGCCGCTGTGGCTCGACCTACGCATTATCCTGCTCACGCTCCTGAGCGCGCTCAGTCGGGCGCGAGCGCTGGAGCAGGTGGCCCGGCTGGTGCGATCTCTAGATGGCGAGGAAGAGCTTGCGCGCGTCGCGCTGCGTGCCGCTCCATTGCAGGCCGCGCCCCCCCCAGGGGCTCGAGAGATCGTCGTGAGCCGGGCGGTCGCGGCAAGCTGATCCTGCGCGCCGGGGCCGGTCGGTCGCGCCGGCCTCCACGCACTTACCCGTTTTCCGAGGTGCACGTGGGCACGCCGCTTCCGGAGTCGCTGACAGCCCACCTCCCCCCGTACAGGATGTCCGTCTCTCGGTGGCTTTGGGTCGCATGGTGGCTGCTCGGCTTCGCCGGGGGCGCCTCAGTGGCGCGGGCGCAGGCATCGCCCTACGTACCGCTGGAGCATCGCTTCGCGCCGTTCGTCGAGCACCTCATTCGCGCCGGGCTCATGGAAGATCCGCTACCCCTCGGCCGCCCCTTTCGGCGTGTTGACGTTGCTAGGATCACCGCCGCGGCCGACTCGGAGAACGTGCCTGCTCCGGCGCGGGCATTGTTGCGTCAACTGCAGCGAGAGTTTCCCGCGCCCGGGGAGATCCACGGACGCGCGGAAGCGTACGTCGGGGCGGCGGCAGGGAGCTACGCGCGGCGTGATGCGTTGCGGCAGGAGGGAACCGGCATCCTGGCGCCGCGCGGCGGGTTCGTGCTGGAGGGTGTGTGGCGTAGCCTGGTGGCCAGCACCCATCAGCTGGTGGACGAGCGACTGCACGATGATCCCGACTACCGCGGGCGCAAGGACCGCTGGACCGCGGGTCGGGGGACAGATGCCTACCTGGGCGCGCAGGGCCGTTTCGGCGAACTGATCTTCGGCGCGCTCTCGCGCAACTGGGGCCCGCCGGGGATCCCGGGCACGGTCATCTCGTGGGAGCCGTATTCCTACGATCACCTGTTCGTGCGCGTTGGCGTGCCGCGACTCCGGCTTGAAGCCACGGCCACGGAGCTGGATCCAATGGACATCGCCGGGCAGCGCGTGCGGCGATTCTGGTCAGCGAGCCGCCTGGTTGCGAGTCCCACCCGGTGGCTCACCGGGGCCGTGACGCAAGGCGCCCTGTGGTCTGGAGTGGGCCGGGGCGGCGAGCCCTGGTGGCTGAATCCCTTGAAGACGTCCGCCACGACCCAATCCGACGAGGCGGACACGGCCGCGGTGAACAGTTTGTACGCGGCCACGGTCCGGGTCTCGCTGCCACGGAAGATCGTGCTGTACGGTGACCTTCTGGTGGACGACCTGTCGTCCATTCTGAGCAACAGCAATGCTCCCGATCGGATCGCCGCGACGGTGGTGGCCGATGTGCCGTTCGGCGGCACGGCAGTGGCTCGAGTGAGCTACACGATGGTTGCAAGCCTGACGTACCGAAGCTCCCAGGGATTGGATCAGGCGCTGATGCGGCGCGGCGTTGGGCTGGGTCGGAACTACGCGGATTATGATCAGGTTTCGGCCGAGGTTTCGTTCCTGCCCTCGTCGCATGTGCTGCTCACGCCCCAGCTCGCATGGTTGCGACAGGGCGAGGGGGACTTCCGGCGCCCGTTTCCGCCGCTACCCGCCGAAGACCACCCATTGCTGTTCGAGGGCACGGTGGAGCGGACGTTGCGAGTGGGACTGACGGGGGTGGCTACGGTGGGCCGGACGTTGTCTCTGGCCGGTGACGTCGGACTGCACGCGGTGCGCAACGCTGCCCATGTGCGCGGGGCGACGGCGTCCGACCTTGTGTGGCGGATTACGGCGAGCTACCACCTGGATCTTACCGGCGAGCTGCCCCGGTGAGCGTTCGCTGGATGCCTGGGGCGGCCCTGGTCGTCACGGGTCTCCTGGTCCCGCCGCCGGCGGCGGCCCAGGGCGCGCCGAGCGCGCGCTGGTTCCTGCATGAATGGGCGGAGCAGCTATGGCTCCAGATCCTAGACCGCCAGGGCGGCGCCGGGGGACGCTTCGGGGCCAACGGTCTGTTGCTCAGGTTCGATCGTCGGATCGACGAGGAATACCGATTGGACTTGCTCGCGACCCGCTTCACGCACGGTGAAAGCGCGGACTGGCACGCACGGGACGGAGGGTTCCGCTGGCGGGCCGGGAGCATCACCAAGCGCGACATGGCGACCTTCGCGGAGATGAAAGCTGGCGTGCCCGTGGGTGATCGGTGGCGGTTTGGGGTTCGGTTCAATCTCGAGGATCATGTGCGAGCGGACCGAGCGTTCGTTCGGACAGCCTTCGACTGGTCAGTATCTCCGCGCTATCTCGTGTATGCGGAAGGCAGCCTGGACCCTCGCAAGCCGGGATCCGATCTCGAATTCGGGGCCCTGTGGCAAGGGGCAGGGCAGGGCGGTTCGTCCGCTCATCTCGCGGTCGCGGTGCTGGATTGGGTGAACGATCTCATCTACGTGAGCCTCAACGCCGCCGGCGGTGGGGAAGTCGAGAGCACGATCGTCTACGACCGCCAGCCCCTTGCCGCGAGGGGCGGGCTCGACCTTCGGCTGGCCCGCACGCTGCGTCTCGCCGTACGCGCCGGCTACCTGCGGCCATCCGCAGCGCGGACCTACGCAGGTGTGATGGCAGACTCGGGGTTCCGGCAATGGGAGCGGATGGGCTTCGCCGGTGGTCTGCTGGTGTGGGATCCCTCCGCCGACCTCCAGCTCGGCGCGGTGGGAACGTACCTCGCGGCGCGGAGCGAGCGCACGCGGCTTTCGCCGCAGGTCCCGGTTGACGAATATGACCTGACGGAGCGGACCACCGAGGTCGGGGCGCTCGCGAGCGCGCACCTGGGTCGCTCGCTATACCTCGACGTGATTGCGTTGAACGTTCGTCAGTTGGAGCGGCGGGATAACCGAACGACTCCCGACCTCAGCGTGGACTACGCGGACAGGGCATGGGCCGGCGAAGTGTTAGTCGCGCGTCGCCCGCCTCGTGGCTTTTCCGCGGAGGTTGGCGTGCTGCTCGACACGCGAGACATCATCCGTGGCGCCGGACAGCCACCGGGTGGGAGCGCGCGAGTGAGGCCCCATCAGGGGCGGGCGCGTGCCGACGTCGGCTGGCGGTTCGGGGACCAGGCATCCTTCATGATCGGGAGCGCCGTAGATCTGGACGGTGACGAGGTGGGGCGCCGCTTTGACGGCATCCGAGGGCGGTTCCTGCTGCTGTGGTGAGGGTCAGCTGCGCACGAGCACCACGATGATGGTCGCGGTCGCCGCGGCTACCTGCGCCAACCCCGTGAACAACTGGACCACGTCAATTCCGCGTTCGCTCGGATCCTTGGCCGGAACCACGACCACAGCCCCGGGTTCCGGTCGTCGTCCCTTCTGAATGAGGCCGTTGG
>DATLZF010000088.1:0-4011 GCA_035574135.1 Candidatus Methylomirabilota bacterium | reverse complement strand
GGCGGAACCGGCCAGCCGTCTCAACCCCACCGCGCTGGCCAGCAATCCGCCCGCGAGCAGCAGCGCCCCGGCACCGAAAAAGACGCCCGCATTGGCCGTCTCCCCGCGCGCCACGGCGGCCACCACCAAGCCCGCGGCGCCCGAAAGGCAAACCACCGCGCCCGAAGCCGCGCCGGGCCACAGCCGACCTTGCGTCCCGCTTCCGGCGCCCGACTCCGCGGCGCCACCCGCCAGCAACGCCCGCGCGGGCTGCCGCGCCTGCCTCCGCAGCACGATGAGAAACGTCAGCCCGCACACCACCACGCCCGCCGCCACCCCCAGGGCGAGCGTCCCGCCCGTAACATGAAAGCCCAGCGGCACCGAGGCGATGGCGTCGCGCCAGGTTGTGGTCAGGCCTTGAATCATGCCGCGCGCATACGCGACACCGCCGGCCGTGCCCAACAGCCCGCCCACCAACGCAAGGCCCAGCCCTTCGCCCAGCAGCAGCCGTCGCACCCGCTTGGGCGTGAAGCCCAGCGCCAGCAGCGTGCCGATCTCGGAGGCACGCTGCTCCAGATGAAACTGAAACAGCAGCCCCATCAGGATCAGAGCCGCCGCGATCAGGAAGAAACTGAACCCGAGGAACAGTCCGCCGAAGTCCTGCGACCCCGCACTGGCGGCCAACGCCTGCGCCCGGACCGGCTCGAAGTTCAACCCGAGCTCACCCGGGCGCAGAGCCGCGAGAAGATTAGTTTCCAACACGGCGCGAAACTCCGACACCGTCCGCCCGGGCGGCACCTCCCAGCGGACGGCGGTCGCGTCACCGAACCGGCTGCCCCACAGCCGGCGTCCCGCCGCCAGGCTGACGAATGCCTTGGGCGTGCCCCGATGCTGCTTCCAATAGGCCTCGTCCTGATCGCGGATCGGATGTTCCAGCGGAAAGCCCGCGTCCCAGTCGTGCGTGCTCTCGGCCTTGGCCAGGCCGGGAAACTCAGGCATGAGCTGGCGGTCCGCGTGCCTTCCCTCGATGGGCACCACCGCGCGCACGCGGAAGCGGTTCGTCCGCTCGATCAACGGTGCGCCCGAGTCCGGCAGGTAATAGCTCAACTCGATCGAGCGCCCCGGTTCCACCTCCAATTCCTCCGCCAGCCAACGGTTCACGACGATCTCATCCTCCGCCAGATCGGCCGGGACGAGTGGCGGGCCGGCGGCCGTCACCATCGAGTAGGGCACGGTGTTCGAGCCCGCCCGGAACAGGTTGACCAGGTAGGTGAGGATCGGTCGGGGCGACTCGGTGCGCGCCGCCGCCAGCACCGGAGGGTCGAGAAAGATTCGCGTCGAGCGCAACTCGACCTCGCGCCCGCCGGCCAGCGGCAGCAATTCCAGCTCGAGATCCGCCAGGTTCCGCAGGTGATCCAGCGTGAACGCCTCCAGCGACCTCGCATCCCTCTCCGTGGCCCGGCTCTGATCCCGCCCCAGGAGCAGGAGGTTCGCGCGCCCGCGCAGCCCGGCCGCCGCGTCGAGATCCGCCAGCGGCACGAAGGCGTTGAACGTTGCGCCGGGACTGGCGTGCAGATTGAAATCGCCGAGATCGGCCGCGGTGGCAATCGCATGTACCCGCACTCGAAGCGCCACGCTGGCGTCGCTTCGGGGCGAGATCGGCACGTCCCGCGACAGCGCCGAGGGCTTGTGCAGCCGCAGCACCAGGTCATCGCCGGGCACCGCCCGCAACTGCGCGGCCAGGGCCTCGTTCAGCACCACGCCGCGCGGCGGCAATTCGCGCACGGCGGCAGACGCCTCGGCATTCCAAAAGGCCGGGGTGACGCCCAGGATTTGAATCCGATTGGCGCGGGCCGATCCATCCTGCCGGGTTGCCGTGCCCGGCAGCCGCAGCGCGGAGGCCAGTCGGTACGGCGAGCCGGGCGGCAGGTTCGCCGCCGCGTTGGACACCGCGGCCTGGGTGAAGAACCGGTCCGAGGGCGCCAGAGCCATTTCCACCCAGCCCACCCGTTGCAGGGCGCGCTCGCGCAATGTCTGTTTCACCGAGTCGCCCACCACCAGCGCCCCAACAAGCGCCGCACTCCCCACTGCAGCACCCAGCACCACGCCCACATGCGAACGCCAGTGAAAACCCAAGCTGCGCAGGATGAGAGTCCGGAAAGTCATGAGTGTGATCCGCGAAGGTGGCCGGGCCGCCTTTGGCTGCTGCCGCGGGCATCCATGTTCGCCTCGCCCGCCACGAGCGCAGCGGCCACCGTTTGCCATCTGGCCATTGTGCGATGGGCGGCCCGGCCCGAGCCGGCCAGCGCGAAACCCGGCCTTGATCCCCGCCGCACGATCCTCGTCGTGTGCCTGCCGATGCCTGTCACCGAAAAAGCCCCTCGCCAGGCTGGTTCGGCTCCCCCGCCGTTGCCCCCTGTCATTCCGGACACGCGGCACGCGCGGAACGGCCGCAACACAAGCCGGCGCAGGTTAACCGGCGCAGCCCGATGCCGCGGCAGCGCATCCGTGCCTTCGCAGCCCGCGGACCCGCGCGCGTCATGATCGATGAGGACGTGGCTGCTCATGCCGGCACGTCGGCCAGGCGGCCGTCCTTGAGTTCGAGCACGCGGGTCATTTGCCGCGCCAGATCGAGCGCATGGGTGACGACCACGAGCGTCACCCCCTGCTCCCGGTTCAGGTCAATCAACAGCCGCGCGAGTTCGGCAGCGGCCGCGCGGTCGAGCGCGCCGGTCGGTTCATCCGCCAGCAGCAAACCCGGTCGATTGATCAGCGCCCGCACCACCGCGACGCGTTGACGCTCGCCGCCGGAAAGCTGCCCGGGGCGGTGGCGCAGGCGCGTGCCCAGCCCGACGCGCGCAAGAAGCTGCCGCGCCCGGTCGGTCGCGCCCGCGCGCAATTCGTGATCCGGATGCGCCAGCGTGGGCACCAGCACGTTCTCCAGCACGGTGCAGTGCGGGAGCAGGTGATGCGCTTGAAACACAAAGCCGATCCGCCGGTTACGCACGGCGGCCAGCGCCGCCTCGTCCAACTGGCTGAGGTCCTGCCCATCGAGCCAAAGCCGCCCCGACGTGGGCCTGTCGAGGGTGCCGATGATGTTGAGCAATGTGCTCTTGCCGGAGCCGGACGGGCCGACGATGGCCACCGTGGCGCCGGCGGCCAGCTCCAGCGTCACGTCGCGCAGCACGCGCACGGGCGCCGCGCCCTCCGCCGCGACGTAGTCCTTGCTCACGGATTCCAGCTTCAGCAATGGCGGCGCCGATGACATGCGACTATTTCTGCGGAAGTCCCGCCGCCAGGACAGGAAAAACGCATCCGGGATTGCCGGGGCGCGCCCGACGCGGCGAGACTGAGCCGGTGCAGACGACCATCAAGGTGCTGACCGTCGGCTCGTTGACCGGCCTGTTGTTCGCGGTCGGGCTGCGGCTGACGTGGGTGGAGATCCGGCAGGCGCTGCGGCAACGCGGGCTGGCGTGGGTGGTGATCGCGAACTTCGTCGCGGTACCGGCGCTGGCGGTGCTGGCCGTGCGCGCGTTCGCGTTGCCGCGCGAGATCGCGGTGGCCATGCTGCTGCTGGCCGCGGCGCCGTTTGCGCCGGCGGTGCCCATCTTCACCAAGCTGAGCCGGGGCAACCTCGCCCTCGCCGCAGGGCTAACGGCGGTGTTTCCGTTTCTTTCGGCGCTGCTGACACCGCTGGCGTGCGTGATCAGCTTCAAAGCCATCCCGGGATCGGGGTACGTGGAGTTCAGCCCGGGGACGATCTTGATGGTGCTGTTTTGCACCATCACGCTGCCGTTAACCTTCGGGGCGGCTGTCAATCACTGGCTGCCCGCGTGGCGCGGGGTCCTGCTGCGACCGGTCGAGATGATTTCGGAGTGTGCGGGCGCGGCCTCGCTGGCGTTGGTGACGGTGGCGGAACTGCCATCCATTCTCGGCGTGGGAGGCAGGGCGCTGCTGGCGATGGCGCTCCTGTGCGAGGCGTGGATGGTGCTGGGCTGGATGCTGGGCGGCAACGGCCCGGGCTCGCGAGCG
>DATLZF010000087.1:0-2574 GCA_035574135.1 Candidatus Methylomirabilota bacterium | reverse complement strand
GGGAAGGTGTCCTTCTTCAGGGAGCGTTGCTGCAGAAACACGCGGCCGGCAGGGTCCCGCACCAGCACATGCACGGCCCGGTGCAGCAGGCCGCGTTGGTGCACCTCACGACGCGACGCCCGACCGATCACCTCGTCCCGTTCGTTGACGACATCAAAAATCTCGTCATGCATGGGGGGCACCGTAACGACGCGGCAGCACGATGGCAATGACGGCGGTCCCGCCGCCCGCTTCTCACCTGGCAGTGCCAAGGACCGCATTGACGGACGGCCCGACTCGCGCCGCGGGACCGCTCCATCCCGGCAACGGTCCCCCAACATGGGAGGTGACAAACCGCCGCCATTGGGGCATTCAGGATGCACCGAAATCATGAAACCACTATCGCTTTCCATTGTGGTGCTGGGTCTGAGCCTCCTCTCCCCGACCGGTGCCCCGGCCGAGATCGCTTCCCGCCGCCTGCCCCGCAGCGCGCCCGAGACCCAGGGCGTGTCGTCCGCGGCCTTGCGGGAATTCGTCGAGGCGCTCGACCGCTTGGACGCCATGCACAGTTTCATGCTCGTGCGCCACGGTCACGTGATCGCAGAGGGCTGGTGGGACCCCTACGCCGCCGGAGACAACCACGAGTTGTATTCCCTGAGCAAGAGTTTCGCTTCAACAGCGGTTGGCTTCGCGGTCGCGGAAGGCCGGTTGAGCATCGACGACCAGGTGCTCAAATTTTTCCCCGCAGACGCCCCCGCCGAGGTGAGCACCAACCTCAAGGCCATGCGCGTGCGAGACCTCCTGACCATGACCACCGGACACCAGGATGAGCCTTCGGCCGCACCCGACAAGATCTCAGCCCGCGCTTTTCTGGCCCACCCCGTGCCGCACAAGCCAGGCACGCATTTCAAATACAACACCGCTGCCACCTTCATGCTCGGAGCCATCGTCGAGAAGCTGACCGGGCAGGGACTGGTCGAATACCTCCGACCGCGGCTGTTCGAGCCGTTGGGCATCGAACGTCCCTTCTGGGCGACCAACTCGCAAGGCATCGCCCTCGGAGGTTACGGCCTGCGTGTGCGCACGGAGGACATCGCCTGCTTTGGCCAGCTTTACCTGCAACGGGGCCGCTGGGGGGACCGCCAGCTTCTGCCCGCGGCCTGGGTGGATCTCGCCACCTCCCGCCAGGTTTCCAATGGCAGCAATCCGCAAAGCGACTGGGACCAAGGCTACGGCTTCCAGTTCTGGCGCTGCCGGCACGAAGCCTACCGCGGCGATGGCGCCTTCGGCCAGTATTGCCTCGTACTGCCGCGGCAGGACGCGGTCATCGTGATCACCAGCGCCGTGAAGGACATGCAGTCGGTGTTGAACCTGATCTGGGACAAGCTGCTCCCGGTGTTCCAACCCAAGCGACTCAAATCCGATCGCCGCGCCCACCAGGCGCTGGTGGATACGCTGGCGCACCTGCGCCTGCCCCCGGTGCCAGACCGACGAACGGCGCCTCTCGACGCCGGAATCGTTGACCGAAAATTCGTCTTCCCGCCCAACGACCAGAAGATTGAGGCCATCACGTTGCGAAACCCGCCGGCCGAGGTCGCCAGCTTTGGAGCGATGCTGATCTGGCAGGTCAACGGCGTGGAATACGAGATTCCCTGTGGCCGCTCCGTCTGGCTGCGGAGCTGGCTACCCCGGCAGGCTCCGTTGGGCGCCAACCCCAGCGAGCCCGTGGCCACCAGCGCCGGCTGGACGACGAACGACACCTACACCGTCCAACTGGCGTTTTACGAGACGCCGCACCTGCTGACGTTGCGCTTGACGTTCGAGGGCGACCGGCTCCACCTCGATAGCGAGGTCAACGTCGCCTTCGGTCCGACGAAGCGACCTCCTCTCGTGGGGCGGGCCGAGCCGGCCCCGTAGCCGGCCCCGCCTGCCGGCCACCCGCGCGACGGCGAGCTGCATCCGACTCGAAGGAGCGACCGCTGTTTCCGCCCGCGACGGGAAGCAAACCGCCCCATGAAATCGTTTGATTCCCCTCTTGCGACTGTTATTCCTGCCGCTGCAACCATGCGCACGTACGAGAATCTCATCGCCGGCGAAGCCAGGCCGGCCACATCCGGTCAGACCTTCAAGACCTTCAATCCGGCCGACCGCCGGGAGTGTGTCGCCCAGTATGCCCTCTCCGGCCAGGGGGACGCCGCGACCGCCATCACCGCGGCGCAGGCCGCCTTTCCCGCTTGGGCGGCCACCACCGCGCCGGCGCGCGGCCGCATTCTCAGCAAGGCCTCCCAGCTTCTCGAAGCCCGCAAGGCGGAGCTGGCCGAACTGCTGACCCGCGAGGAAGGCAAGACCCTCGCCGAAGCCACCGGCGAGGTGCAGCGCGCGGCGGACATCTTCCGCTTCTTCGGCGGCCTTGGCTACACGCTCGGCGGCAGCACCATTCCGCACGACCTGCCCGGCAACCTGCTCTTCACCCGGCGCGAACCGCTCGGGGTCGTCGCCCTGATCACGCCCTGGAACTTTCCGATCGCCATCCCGGCCTGGAAGATCGCGCCGGCTCTGGCCTTCGGCAACACCGTCGTCTTCAAGCCGGCCAGC
>DATLZF010000086.1:0-6638 GCA_035574135.1 Candidatus Methylomirabilota bacterium | reverse complement strand
AATTGGCCCCGAGGGCGTCGTATTTCTTTCGCTTCTCGGGATCGCCACCTCCGCACCAAGCACCGCCTCCCACGGCGCCAGCGCCACCTCGGTGAAGAGGTTCCGGCCCTCGACCTGGAAGTCCGGATGCCGGGCCAGCTTGACCCGCAGGAACAGATCGCCGGGCGCACCCCGGCCCACGCCGGCCTCGCCCTTGCCGCCCAACCGCAGCCGCTGCCCTTCGATCACGCCGGCGGGAATCTTCACCTGATGGGTCTTCGTCTCGACGCGTTGGCCGGCACCCTCACAGTCCGGACAGATGCGGGTGCGAAGTTCACCGGTGCCGTGACACGTGTCGCAAACAACCGCGCTGCGGATCGAGACGGACCGGATCGAACCGTGCAGGGCCTCCTCGAGCGTCACCATGATGTCCCCCTCGATGTCGCGGCCGCGTTCCGAGGTTCCCGTCGTGTCGAAGCCTCCGTTGGCCGCGCTGCGACCGGCGGCCCCGAAGATCTGCTCGAAAAAATCGCTGAAGCCGGTACCACCGAACTGGAACTCGAATCCGCCCGCACGGCCCCTTCCGCCGCGGAACTCCCGGCCGCCAAACCCCTCCCAGCCCGGCGGCGGACGAAACTCCGCCCCCTGCTTCCAATTGGCCCCGAGGGCGTCGTATTTCTTTCGCTTCTCGGGATCGCTCAAGACCTCGTAGGCCTCGTTGATCTCCTTGAATTTCTCCTCGGCCTTCTTCTTGTCCCTGGCCACGTCCGGGTGGTACTCGCGGGCCAGCTTGCGAAAGGCCTTTTTGATCTCGTCATCGCTCGCGGTCCGGGCCACGCCGAGGATTTGGTAATAGTCTTTGAACTCGACACCCATAGTCATCGGCGGGGGATCTGGCCCCAGCCGCAGCCGATCGTAACGGTTGAAACCTCCTTTGACAACTCGCCCGCAATTCGGGCGAGCCCATCACGCCAGCCATCAAGGGCGTGGTGCCCGGAACCCCCTTTACAGCGCACGCAGGTAGCGCCCCATCCAGTAGGGCAGAAGAAAATACGCGCCGTCGTCCTCCCCCCGCCCATCGGAGCCGCCGTCAGGCCGGTAGGGGTTGCTGTTCCACTTCTGCACCGGCCGCTCATCCGGCGCGAGCACCTCGGTGAGTTGCGGGCGATTGAAACGGTCCGGGGCCGGCTCAAAGCGCACGTCCGCGCGATGCGAGTTGCGCACCGTCCACTTGACCATATCCATCGGGATGCGCTCGAGCGTGCGGCGCGATTGCTCGCGCACGTCGGGGGTGAGTCGGCCCGCGCCGCTGGCCACGGAGATGTAGTTCCAGAGCGGGTTCATGTCTCGCCAGACCTGGCTCCAGGTAAACCGTAATCCGTCCAGGTAGAGTGCGCGCAGCTTCGGATCCTTTTCATAGCGCAGCAGGGGATCGTAGGAGAGGTAGGCCAGTTCGTCGTCCGAGAAGTTGATCTCCCCGCCACCCGGCCAACGCCGGTAGTGGCGCATGTGCTCGGCATAGCCGCGCTGGATGCGGTCCCGATAGGCCTGGTCGTACTTCGCGTTCCCGGTGATGTGATGGGCGGTCTTGAGAAAGGCGAGCAGTTCCAGCGAGCGCAACGCGGCCTCGTAACGGCCCTCTTCGGTTTGGAAGTAACGTTCCGACCACTGGCCCCACCGCGTCGGCCGGCCATCGAGATCGATCAGGTCGTAATCGTTCCGAATCAGGTGGTCCGTGATTCGGGCCACCACGCCACGGATCAACGCCTTTTCCTGTTCGTTCGCCACCAGATCGAAATAGAGCGCATGGCCATAGTAATGGCCGACCAGTTCGTCTGAACTGGTGTCCCCCTTCCACAACCACCGGCCGTCCGGAGTGGGATGCCACTCGCCATCGCCAGGCCGCGGCTCATTGGTCGAGACGATGGAGCGGGCCGGAAAGCCCGGGTGGCCCGTGATCTCCTCCAGGCGCACCAGCGCCCGCATCGCACGTTCAGCCTTGCGCCGCGCGTCCGAATCGCGCGTGACGGCGTAGCGATAACACTGGGCGCCGAGGTAAATCGCCGTCCACAGCCCGTCGTTGTCGTTGTCCGTCGTGACATTCGAAGCCGGGTCTCCGGCCACCTCGAAGCGCGAATCGGCCACCATGCCATGGCGGACGTGTCGCGCCTCGATGCGAGCATCGAAACAGGCCGCCTTCTGCTCCAGGGTCATCGGCCGCCACTCGATCAGGGAAACGGCGGTCCGGGTGCGCAACCAGACCTTGCGACCCGTCCGACTCTCCTCGATGTACGCATGCTGCACGTCGTCATCCATGAGCCAGCGCCAGCCGTGAAAGTATTGCCAACGATCCCAACGGTGCTTGGCCCTGGGATCGAACCGCGCCGCGCCATTGGTGGAGCCGAGCCAAATCGCACCGGAGCGCTCGCGTGCCAGTTCGACCATGCCGGGCACCGGCGCGGGTTCGATTCCCGACCACGGCCGCGGCGCCGGTTGGGCCATCGCCGCCGCCGGCACCTCGGGTGCGCCCAAGGGGAACTGGCTGGCAAACTTCTGGAACTCCGCCCCGCGCGCGCAAAGCAGCAATCCACCCGCCCAGAAGACGACGCCGGCGACCCGGACCGCCCGGCCAAGCCGACGCTCAGAGATGCCGGACACGGCTCTTGTATTTCTGGAGGAGGAGATCGTTGTGGTCATCACCATTGCTGTTGCTGCTGATAAAAATTTCCGGAGCACGCCCGTGCGCCAGGGCCAGCTCGATGCCGCGGACGATGAGGGCATTGATGATGAACGTGCCGGTGATCGAGGACGTCGGGCCGATCCTGGCCGGCATCCCGGGCAGGTCCAGGCAGGCGTCACCGGACGCGGCGCAATTGTCGATCACCACATCGCCGACATCGGCCAGCTTCTTCCCCGAGGAATGGCGCGAGGGCCAGTCGCGCGAGTGAGCGAGGCTGACCACCACCACCACCTTCATCCCCTTCGCCCGGCCGGCCAGGGCCATTTCCACCGGTACCGCGTTGCGGCCGGAGTTGGAGGCCACGATCAGCACGTCGCCGGCCGCCACCGGATATTTTTCCAGCAGCGACGCCGCGTACCCCTCGCGGCGCTCCACGTAGGTCGCCTCGATGGCGTTTTCGTGCAGCATGAGGGCGCTGTCCAGCATCGGGGCGGCATGAGCCAGTCCCCCCGCGCGGTAGAAGATCTCCTCGGCCAGCATGTGGGAATGGCCCGTGCCGAAGGCGTAGAGCCAACCGTCGTTGGCCAATGTTTCTCCCAGCCAGGAGGCGGCTTTTTCGATGGCGGGCCGCTGGGTCGTGTAGAGCCGCTCCAGTTGGCTGCGAACTTCCGAGTAGTAGCGATCGTAAACGTTCATGCGTGGTCAGGCGGTCGGGGATCGGCCCCGCACGGATGCCCTCAGCTTGGCCAGACGGGCCTCCGTCAACTCAAGACCAAAATCCTTGAGAGCCAGCGCGGCAGCGCCCAGCGCCGGCTCGAGCGCCGGCTCGACAAACGCGACGGCCATCTCGTGCCGCAGGTGCGCCTTGAGCGAAGCGGCCACCACCGCATCCCGAGCCAGCACGCCCCCCATCAAGCAAACTGGAACCGGCGAGGTCGCAAAGCCCGCCATGCGCAGTGCCGCCTCCGTCTGGCGCGCCAGCAGTCGGCCCGCCTCCTGACGCACCTGCACCCAGACCCGGTCATCCGGTCCCATCCGTTCGCCCAGAAAGCGGGCCAGCGAGGCAAACCTATCCTTGGTAAACGCCGGGTGATGAATCCGGGGCACGATTTCCTTCAGCGAGCGGACTTCGAGCCATTGTTCGACCAACGCGGTCATGCCCGTCGGGGTCCCGTAGCCCTCGGCCGCGGCAATACAGGCGCGAATGGCCTCACGCGCGATCCAGTAGGCGCTGCCTTCATCACCCACCAAATGGCCCCAGCCGCCTGCGCGGAACACCTGTCCCGCTTCATTCTCGGCGCGCACCATCGAGCCGGTGCCGCTGATGACGATGACACCGGGCCGGCCCAGGAGCGCGCCAAAATGGGCGGTATCGCAGTCGCTCACCAAGCGGACGGCCGCGAGGTCAACGATGTCCCGGCACAGGGCCGCCTTTTCATCCGCCGTAGCCTCCTCGAAGAGGGCGGCACAGCCGATCACGCCGCGGACGCGTTTTGCCTCCACCCCCAGTTGGCGCAGCAGGTCCCGCAAGGTCGCGCGGGCCGCGACCAGCCCCGCCCCAAAGAAGTTGAGCGATCCACCCTCCGCCACAGCCAGTACGTCGCCATCCGGACTCAAGGCCACCCCGAAGCTGCGCGTGGCGCCGCCATCGATGCCGATGATTGCCGGATCCAAACCGGGCATGACGGGCTTCCCTCTAGCGCAATGGCCGATTCTCTGTCGAGGAGTTCCACCTCGTGGTGCTGGGGCGGCGGCGTTCCCCGGGCCGAGGAAGGCCGGGTTGCGCCCGGGCCGGCCGGCCGTTCACTCCCATTCGCACAGGGATTCGACGTACCGGGCCGAACCGTCGCGCAGCCAGCCATCGAGCTGGGCCTGATCCTTGAGCTGTTGCCCACGCCAGCGCGACACCACGACAAACCCGCAGGCCAGCTCCGGCAACGCCGTCAGGTCGCCCCACAACCGCTCGAACTGCGCCACCGGAAAGACGTCCTCCTGGCCGTGGCCCCAGCGCTTCTTCACCTCCTTGAGGGTGATGTAGGTGGGCATGCGCGCCGCCAGAGTCCGGACCGCGGCGGCAACTTTGTCGTCATCCCCGAGATCATTCCGCCGCAGACCGAAGGCCGCGAGCAGCCGGTCAAGGTCGATCCAGGTCGTCATCGAGTTGTAGTAGGTCAGGCGGAATTCGTCCTCCTCGCGCGGCATGGCCAGCCCCTCGACCAGCCGCACCCGACCATCCACACGCGCCAGGCCGCCGCCGCGATCCTCGATCCGGCGCGGGATCATCTCAAAAGTCAGCGCGGCGCCGTTCTCGATGTGCCAGCCGAGCAGGAGCGGATCGACATCCGCGCCGACCGTATCGATGTTGTGCAGCAACAGGTGCCGGAGCGCGGGGCGCTCGGCCAGCAGCCGGCGAAGCACGCCGTTGCGGAACAGGTTGGGCACCTCATACCAGTGTCCCACCGGATGGAGGCACTGAAGCGGCAGGTTGTCCGTGTAGTCAGAGGCCTCGCCCGCCTGGCGGGCCCACTGAATGAGCGCGGTGCGGAGGCTGTCCCGAACCTTCTGCTGCTGTTCGTCGAGTCGTTGCTGGGGCATTTCCTCCCAGGCGAAGCGCAGGTCGCGCACCATCGGCACCAGGCGCAATCCCACCGCGCGCCCGGGGGACAGGAAAACCGGGCCGCCATAGCCGTACTGGTTCTCCCGCCGCAGAAACTCTTCGATCGGGCGATGGGTGAGATAGCTCGTGGTGAAGACGTGCGGCAGCCACGAGCCCAGCGCCCGCGACACGCGCCGGGACTTGGCCAGGTGCACCTCCAGGAACGTCCGGTGCCGGCCGCCCAGCCGGCAGAACGGATGCAACGCCTTCACCACGCCCGCGCCCTGGGTCCAACGAGAGCCGGCGCCGGCCGCCAGCGTGACCACCGCCACTTCGCCATCGCGCACCGCGCGTTCGCCGCGAGCCCGCAAGCGCGCTCCATCTTCCTCCAGTTGGCTGACATGCCGCACGTCGCCGGGGCGAACGTCCTCGATCACCGCGTTGACCGGCAGCCGATTCTGCGCCAGCCCGAGGCGGCTCTCGCGCAGTTCCGTGCGGATTAACTCGTGCTGCGCGCGGTCGAAGCCGTGCTCCTCCAGCAGCCGTTCGAGCGTGTCACCGCCCGCCGTCTCCGCCCGGCCGCGGGGCAGCAGCGCATCGAACAGCGTCGGGACCATGCCGCGCAGCTCGGGCCGCGTCCGGCACGCCGTTCC
Organism: Candidatus Methylomirabilota bacterium; assembly: GCA_035574135.1. Classification (GTDB taxonomy): domain Bacteria; phylum Verrucomicrobiota; class Verrucomicrobiia; order Limisphaerales; family DATLZF01; genus DATLZF01. The sequence goes on along the minus strand of DATLZF010000086.1, from coordinate 730 downwards.
GAAGCGATCCAGCTCGGCCCGGCGCACGGGCGAAAGTGTGCGGGGATCCTGGCGCAGCAACTGGGGCACGGCCAGGGCATAATACCCCGCAGGCAGCAAAGCCTCGCGGGCATCGAGCAACTCGGCCGCGGTGCCGTGTTCGTTGATCGCGAAATCGTACACCACCGGCTCCATGGCAAAGGGCAGCGCGTGCTCGAGTTCCCGTCGCGCGCCGGACATCAACTCCTGCAGCCGCGCCTGGGCCTCGACCTTTCGCCGGGGATCGAAGATGAAGCCCATGCCGCCGCCGGACATGCCGCCCAACATCCAGAAGCCCCAGAAGTCCGACCCGAAATCGCGCCGCGCGCGGGCGATCAGGGTTTCGGTGTAAAGATTCGTCGCCCACGGAATGATGGTTTGAATGGGCTCGAAGAAGTTGCGCGTCGTGGCGGCGCCGAGATCCCGCACATCCCCCCGCCGCAGGGCGGCCAGCATTTCCTCCAGCAACCCCAGCATCTGCTGCCGTGCCTGCCACTCCGCCCCGCTCCGCAGCAGGTATTTCTCTGTCACCATTTCCAGAATGGGTCCCACGTTCTGAGCCAGCCCGCCATGCACGAGCACAAGACTGTCCTGCAATCGCCGCCGTGTCTCGAGGGACACCTCCCCGGTGTCGAGCACGCGGTGTTGCGGCATGAGCCGCCCGCGGCTGATGCCCCACTCCGGATCGCCCTCGGCCGCGGCCACTCCGGAG
>DATLZF010000085.1:0-23783 GCA_035574135.1 Candidatus Methylomirabilota bacterium | reverse complement strand
GAACGCGCAGCCAGCAGCCCGTGCCGCCACTGCCGTTGCCGACGAGATGGACGTGCATATCGACGGGCCGTGGGCCGCGGGAGGGCAGGCTGGCGGTCATGGCGGCGGAGATTGTCCAGCCGGCGATGGCGGGCGGCGATCAAAAACTCGGCGGGCCGAACCGGTGCGAGACCGTGCGAGCGGCGAGGGCGAACACACCAGCATCGGGAGGCAAGAAAAATAATTTCACAATGCCGGACTATTTGTTTGCGCAATTCGCTTCGCTTTGTCAAAGCGGCACAGGCTTCGGAGCCGGAGGAGTTGGGCTTCGAGGTCGCGCCCGGACGAAGGCGCCGGCGCTTCCGGAGATTGCGCAGTGGAGCTTTTTATGGATCGAAGACTGAAGGTGCTGTTGCTGGAAGACGTGGCCTCCGATGCCGAACTGATTGAGCGGGAGCTGCAGCGATCCGGTCTCGACTTCACTTCCCTCCGTGTTGAGACGCGGGAACAGTTTATCGACGCGCTGGACCGCGCGACGCCTGACATCATCCTGGCGGATTATACCCTGCCGCAGTTCAGTGCCCTGGACGCGCTGCAACTCTTGCGCGAGCGGGGTTGTCGGTCGCCATTGATTCTCGTCACTGGCAGCAACTCGGAGGAGATTGCGGTCGAGTGCATGAAGGAAGGCGCGGAGGACTACATCCTCAAAAGCAGCCTCAAACGTCTGCCCTCGGCCGTGCGTCGGTCGTATCAGAAGCTGGAGGCGGAGCGGGAACGAGCCGCCGCCGCCCAAGCCGCCCGCCGCAGCGAAGAACAATACCGGCTGATCACCGAGAACACGCGGGATCTGATTTGCCTGCTGGACACGCAGTGCGCTTTTCTCTTCGCCAGCCCCTCCCACCGTCTGGTTCTCGGCCGGGAGCCGGACGAGATCATCGGGACGGCATTCACCTCATGGTTGCACCCCGAGGACCGGCACCTTTTCGAGGAGACCTTCGACGAAGCGATGTTTTTCCGGGAAAGCCGGACGGCCGAGCTGCGCTTTCAGCACGCCAACGGCTCCTGGCAGCAGTTTGAATCCGCAGTCAGCCACATCTTTCGCGCCGATGGCAAGCCCGAGCGAGTACTCGTCGTTTCTCGTGACACCAGCGACCGCAAGCGCGCGGAGCGGGAGATTCGCAAGCTGGCTGCGTTCCCGCGCTACAACCCGAATCCGGTTCTCGAGTTTGCTGCGGATGGATCGCTCACCTACTTCAATGACGCGGCCATGGAGATGGCGCGCTCGCTGAAGAAGAATCATCCACAAGCCATCCTGCCGTTGAATGTGGCCGCCATCGTCACGATGGCGCTGAGCTCGGGGCAGAACAAGCTTCGCCACCAGACGTCGATTGAAGGCCGGGTGTTATCCTGGTCGTTCTTTCCCATCGTGGCCAACCAGGTGGTGCATTGTTACGCGGAGGATATCACCGCCAGTGTCAACCTGGAGGCCCAGCTCCGGCAGGTGCAGAAAATGGAGTCCGTGGGACAGCTTGCCGCCGGCGTGGCGCACGATTTTAACAACATCCTTACCGTCATCCAGGGACACAGCACACTGCTGGCCTCGGACCCGTCGCTTGATCCGGCGAAGGCGGCCTCCGCACGGCAAATTGCGCTGGCGGCCGAGCGGGCAGCCAACCTGACGCGGCAGTTGCTCATGTTCAGTCGCAAGCAGATCATGCAGCCCCAGTTGCTCAACCTCAACGAAGTGGTGAGCAACGTGTACAAGATGCTGCGAGTGATGGTCGGCCCGTCGGTAAACCTGCGCCGTGAACTCACTCCCGACCTTCCCGCAGTGCATGCCGACCCGGGGATGCTGGAGCAGGTGCTGGTAAACCTGGCGGTGAACGCCCGTGATGCGATGCCCAACGGGGGCGATCTGACGATCGGCACCCGTTGCGTGGCGATCGACGAAACCTACGCCGCGGCGCATCCCGAGGCCCGTCTCGGCTACTTTGTCTGCCTCAGCGTTACCGACACCGGCCATGGCATGGACGCGGCCACCAAGGCACGCATTTTCGAGCCTTTCTTCACCACGAAGGAGGTCGGAAAGGGGACGGGGCTCGGTCTGGCCACGATCTATGGCATCGTGAAACAGCACGAGGGATGGATCGAAGTGGAGAGCGAGGTGGGGGAGGGCACCGAGTTCCGAATCTTTCTGGCCGCCAGTTGCCACGCTTCCCGCAGCAGTTCCCTCGAGAAGCCCCAAGATGTGCCCGGCGGCGATGAAACCATCCTGGTGGTGGAAGATGAGCCGGCGTTGCGGGAGTTGGTGCAGGAAATCCTCGAGAAAAAGGGTTATCGCGTCATCGAGGCTTCCACCGGCGTGCAGGCCCTGCAACTTTGGGATCGGCACAAGGACGAGATCGACCTGCTCCTGACCGATATGATGATGCCCGAAGGTGTATCGGGCCGTGAACTGGCGGACCGCATCCTGGCTGACCGTTCCGACCTGAAGGTGATTTACAGCAGCGGCTACAGCCTCGACGTGGTGAACCCGGGCTTTGCCGTGCGCGAAGGATTGACCTTCCTCCAGAAACCCTACGACCCCGAGACACTGGCCAAGGCCGTCCGCGACTGCTTGAACCAGTCTCGCCAGCCCTGAGAGCCGGTCGGCCGGTGTCCGGGAGGTGGGAAGGCGCAGTGCCGGCTCAAGCGGGTTGGGCTGCGGGTGAGGGGACCGACGCGTTGACCGCGTTCCGCTGTTCGAACTCCTTGCACCAGCCCTTGATCTCGGTGTCGTTGAAAATCTTACCGATCACCCGCCGCAGTAAGCCCTTCAAATTCGGGTTTTCCAGGTCGCGCAAACAGCGAATCGCCTCCTCCTTGTAGGTTTCCAGCAGCGTGCGCGCCCGGTGATCGGCCCCCAGTTCTACGTAGAGGGACTCGATATCAGCCGGAGTCGTGCCCTCGGGCAGGCGACGGCGCCAGACGCTGGCCAGCAACTCCTTTTGGCCGTTTTGGGCCTTGTCATGGGCCGCGGCGAGCACGAGGCTGGGGCGCAGGCCCGCGATGTCATTGGTTTCGCCGCTGGCGCCGAGGTCGCTCAAGTCGTCACGGATCTGGTAGGCGATGCCCAGCGCTTCGCTGTAGGCGTGCAGGACGCCAGCCACCTCCTCGTAGCGGTCGAGGCTGGCGTACAAGGAGCCCAACTGCAAGGCGACCTCGAAGGCGGGCGCGGTCTTGCGGCGGAAGATGTCGAGCACCTGCTGCTGCGTGAGCGGCTGGGGGTGCCGGGCCCAGCACAGTTCGGCGCCCTGGCCCCGGCAAAGCTGGCGCTGCCCCTCGGCGGCCACCCGGAGCATCTCCGCCCGGGCCGCCGGGGTGGCCTGGCATGAAGCGATGAGGCGGTAGCCTTCGCCGATCAACAGGTCCCCGACGTTCAAGGCCACGGCCACGCCGTGCTCCTCGTGCAGCGTCTTCTCGCCGTAGCGCATGGCGTCGTTGTCCTCGATGTCGTCGTGGATGAGCGAGGCTTTGTGAAAGCACTCGACGGCGACGGCGATCTTCCGCAGATCGTCGGGGAGAGCCTCGCCCGGCTCGGCGCGAAGCGCCTGGAATGCGGCCACGGCCAGGAAGGGACGCCAGCGTTTGCCCGCGCGCAGGAGCCACTCCCGGGCAATACGCTCGGTCTCCCCTTCAGCATTGCCCATGACAATGTCCAGGCTGGCCGGGCTGAACCAGAACTCCACCTCGTCACGCAACGCGCCCAGATCGAGACGGCGCGTCCGGTCGTCGCTGGTGAGGTGGATGTAGTCCCACACCCAGTCGAGATCGACGGTGGTGTCGATGCAATCATCCTGAAGGAGCGGCACGGCCACGCCGGGAATGGCCGCAGCCTCCATGTAGGGGAACGCGCGCTCCAGCACCGGCAGGCAACTGACCCCGACGATGGCCTCGATTTTTCCCGTCTGGATCAGGCTCATGACGATGGCCGAGCCTTCCGCGACGAGGACGGCGTAGCCCAGCCTCTCCGCCTCGTTCTGGAGGTCCTGGATGGTGCAGAGGCCGCATTGTTTGCAGAGCAGGCCGAATTCGTCGAAGGGCGCGGGACACTTGCTCTCGACCCGGAGGCATTTGGGTAGCAGCAGCAGGCGGCGCTCGAAGGGCACCCGCGCCAGCGCTTCGCGCCACATTTCGTTGCCAAGCAGCACACCGATGTAATCCCGGTAGATGGGGTCGCACCGGAGCAGAGCCACCACGCGCTCGGCGTGGTCCCGCAACTGATCCAGAGGCAGCGGTGGGACGGGGTTGTACTCGGCCACGTAGTGCCGGATGAACTGAAGCATGCGGTTCCGCTCGGCGGGGGTCTGAGGGATGTTCTTCTTGGGAGCGCGGAAGCGCTGCTGCACGACGTGGCGGGGAACCGCTGCGGCGTTGAAACTACCAGCAGGCTTCAGTTCGATGGATTGCATAACGGCGTCAGTATTCGTCGGGACTGAATCAGCGGCAAGCGGCAACGTGCGATCGGACGAGCCGGTGGATGCCAACATTCAACAGTCAGGGCTCCTCACGGATTTCGATATCTTTGAACCACACCTCGACATCCTGGCTGCCGTGCACCTGCAACGCCAGCTTGCCCGCCGAGCGCCCTGGGTCATCGGGCAGGTTGGCGGATACATGGCCGTTAACCGTCACGGTCAAGTGCCGGCCGCGGGCCGTCACGGTCATTTCGTTCCACTGTCCGGGCTTGTACCATGACTTCACCTGCTCGGGCGTGGGCCGCGCCACCCAGGCCCGGCCGTTGGTTTCGTAAAGCCCGCCGGCGTCCCGCTCGGGGTCGATCTCCGCCTGGAAGCCACTCACGCCGCTGAAGCCGGTTTCCTCGATGCGAAAGTAGAGGCCGCTGTTGCCCTTCACGGCCTTGTACTTCAACCGCACGGTGAAGTTGGTGAACACGCGGTCCGTGACCAGGTGCCCGAATTCCTTTTCCGCGCGGACGTTGGTGCCGCGGATGGCGCCGCCTTCGATCGCCCACTGGCCCTTCCCGATGATGTGCCAGCCCGAGAAGGTTTTCCCGTCCCACAATGGACGCCAGGCGGAGTCGGCGGCGCGAACAGCGCCCGCGGCCAGCAGCCCGACCAACAGGAGGTTTCGGATCATATCAAAGCAAAAGTCGCCGGACCGCCGTGGCGCAGGGTCGGCGAGATTGGAGACCAAGCGGCGAAACGGGCGGTTACTTCAATTCCGTCCGGCCTTCGAGCGCGCGGCTCAGCGTCAGTTCGTCAGCGTACTCCAACCCGCTGCCGGCCGGCAGGCCGTGGGCCAAGCGGGTGACTTTCAGACCGCGGGGAGCAAATCGCTTCGCCAGATAGAAGCTTGTGGCGTCGCCCTCGACGTCCGTGGGCAGGGCGAGAATCAGTTCCCGCACGCCCTCACCGGCCAGCCGGGCTTCGAGTTCGGCGATCCGGAGGTCCTCTGGCTCGACTCCGCTGAGGGGGGAAATCTTGCCACCCAGCACGTGAAAACGACCGCGAAAGGCGCCGGTCTTCTCCACGCTGAGAATGTCCACCGGCCGCTCCACCACGCACACGACGCTGCCATCTCGGCGGGGGTCCGTGCAAAGGGCGCACGGAGTCGGCTCGGTCAGGGCGCCGCAAACGGGGCAGAGCCGGATGCGCTCGCGTGCCGCGGCTATGGCGTCGGCCAGGCGCCGGGCCAGTGCGGGGTCGGCCTGTACCAGGTGCAAGGCCAGTCGTTCCGCCGAGCGCGGACCGATGCCGGGCAGTTCGCTCAGGGCGGCCACCAGATCGAGCACCGGCTGGGGAAGGGCAGGCATTGGCAGGAAGGGCGCCGGACCCGGTTGCGGCGCGGTGTCTTCGCGGGCGGCGCGCCGGGTGGCGGCACGCTACATCAGTCCGGGCAGGTTGAAGCCTTGCGTGGCCTTGCCCATCTCGGCGTTGGAAATCTCCCTGGCCTGGGCCAGAGCCTGATTGGCTGCCGTCAGCACCATGTCCTCCACCAACTGGGCGTCGGCGGGGTTCAAAGTTTGCGGGTCGATCTTCACCGAGGCGATGGAGCCATCGCAACGGGCCGTGACCTTGACGGCGCCGCCGCCGCTGGTGGCTTCAACGGTGCGGGTGGCCAGTTCCGCCTGGATGCGTTCGATCTGCTGCTGCATGCGCGCAGCCTGTTTCATGAGTTTGCCGATGCTGGACATGGATTTGTGGGAACGGTTGAAAGGGGCGGCGACGGAGCAGGCGGCGCAGTTCAGGCGCGGATTTCAACGATCTGCCCCTTGAAAATCTCGAGCGCCTGCCGGATGAGCGGGTCGTTCTTGAAATCCTCGGCGGTCGTCGCCGGTGTTTCGGTTTTCGTTTTCGTGCCTTTGGACGTCGCGGGAATGGTGGTGCTCGGAGCACGCGATGGCGTAAGGGGGGCGTCCGGTGGTGGTGCCTCGGCGGCGGGGACCGAGGCTGCCGGGCGCGGCCCGGGGCTTTCCTGTCGCGTGAACTTGATCTGAACTCCTGGATGCCCGAGTTCGGCCAGTTTGGTTTGGAGGATCGCGTGGGTCTTGGCGTTGTTGACCAGATCGAGCTTGTCGCCAAACTCCGGATCGAACCCGATGGTGAAGACGTTCCTGGCCAGGGAAACGGGGAAGGCCTCGTTGAGATAACTGCGGGTGAACGGGCTGGCGCGGCCGACGGCCTCGAGCAATTGCCGCCACAACGGTTCCAGGTCGCCCGTGCTCGTGCCGGTCGCGGGTGCGGGGGGATCTGCGACGGTCGGGGCAGCGGCCGGCTCCGCCTGCGGCCGTGGCGGGCGCGCACGCGGCATCGGCGCGGGGGCGGAAGCGGGAGGAGCGACGGCCCCGGGACTGGCGCTCGGGGTCGAACCGATCTCCGCCCGCAACTCGTGCAGCCGAGCGAGGATCGAGTCGATGCTGATGGCGTTGCGGGCCTGGATGGCTTTGAGCAGGGCGACTTCGACGAAGATTTTTTTGGAGGCGGCGTCGCGCAGCCGGGCTTCCGACTCGGTGAGCACGTCGAGGAGCCGGGTCAACACGTCGGCGTTTAGACCCGGGGCTTGCCGTTGCAAGGCAGCCAACTCCGTCTCGGAGACCTCGACCAAACGGGTGTCGCCCTTCGACACGACGTAAATGAGCAGGTTGCGAAAGTGACCGAGCAGGTCCGCCAACAGCCGGCCCAAGTCCTTGCCATGGCGCCCCAGGTCGTCGAGCTCGCGCAGCACGGCGGCGGTGTCGGCCGCCAGGATGCCGTCCGCCAGCGCCAGCACCTGCGCACGGGAGGTCAATCCGAACATGGACAACACATCCTCCTCGGTGATGCGCTGGCCGCAAAAGCTGATCAGTTGGTCGAGGGCGGATTCCGCGTCGCGCATGCCGCCGTCGGAGCCGCGGGCGATGGCGTGGAGGGCCGGCTCATCGGCTTGCACGCCCTCCTGCCGCGCGATGGTGGCGAGATGCTGCACGATGAGGGCGACCGGGATGCGCCGGAGATCGAAGCGCTGGCAGCGAGAGAGGATCGTGGCCAGTACCTTCTCGGGATCGGTGGTGGCGAACATGAACTTCACGTGCGCCGGCGGTTCCTCAAGGGTTTTGAGCAGGGCGTTGAACGCCGCCGTGCTCAACATGTGCACTTCGTCGATGATGTAAATCTTGAACCGGGACGCCGCCGGAGCGAAGCGGCAGGTCTCCCGCAGCTCACGCACCTGCTCGACGCCGTTATTGCTCGCGCCGTCGATCTCGAGCACGTCGAGCGACCGTCCCTCGGCGATCTCGATGCAACGCGGGTCGTGGTCGTCGAAGTCCACCCGGGGGCCGCCGGTGGCGTTGAGGCATTTGGCGAAAATGCGGGCAATGGTGGTTTTGCCAGTGCCGCGCGGGCCGCAGAAGAGGTAGGCGTGGGCAATGCGGTTCTGCGTGATGGCGTTGGTCAGCGTCTGGGTGACGTGCTCTTGCCCGACCACATCGGCGAACCGTTGCGGCCGGTACTTCCTAGCAATGACCTGATAAGCCATGTCGCGATTCCGGCATTGGACCACGCGGCGGGCGGGCCGCGTCCCGGGCAGCCCGTCGGCCTTTCGCATCCATAAAGAAAAGCCAGGGTGACCACGGCGGATGCGGAGCAAAGTACCGTTGCTGCCTTCCGGCCCTGGCGGGGTTCCCAAGTCCGCATTCCATGGGCCCTGGCAAAATTGCAGCAACGATTTAGCCGCACTGTTTCGGGCGCAGCAAGGAATTATTCGACGGGACGGGGCGGCACGGGGTGGGTGGCACGGCCGCCCCCATCGGGTTCGGCCGTGTGTGCGGGGCCGTCGCCACCCGTGCGGCAGGGCGGGAGGCGGCCGAAGATCCGGATGCGGCGGGCTTTGGGCCGAGCGCTGACCGCCGAAAGGATTTTCTCGATTTTTGTTAGAATGGCCGGCGCGTCTCCCAATGGAAGGATGGCCTTCGGTCTTATTACGGACGCTTTGGAGGTGCGTTGGCGGCCGCTCACTTCGAGCGGTTGCCGCCAACTTTTTGCCTGTTTCGATGCTGGGCCTCGCTTGGTTCCGTCCGAGGCCCGCCTTTGGCGTGTGACTGGCCTGAACGGGCCGTTGGCTTCAACCGGCCCACCGGCACGGGGTAGCCCGCTTTTGGGGGCGGTCTCTGGATCAAATCCCGGGCCTGACAACGGGGGCGGGACTGGATATTGTCGGTCCGCATGATCGCCTCCCCGGATGGGGCGGGCGCGTTTGGCGCGGAGTGCCGCTTCAATCCCGCCGAGCGTCCGTTGCCCTTGATAGGTCCAGCCCTCCATCGGGCGAAATCACCATGAGCAGGTCCACGGACGTCCAGGTGGTGGGGGCCGAACTTTACTTCCTGCCGGTGCGAAACCGGATGCCGCTGAAGTTCGGCTCCGAAACACTGACATCGGTGGTGTGTGCCCGAACGCGCGTGGTTGTGACCGATCGGTCTGGCCGGCGCGCCGCAGGGTGGGGGGAGACGCCCTTGAGCGTGCAGTGGGTCTGGCCGGGAGCCGAGCGGTATGAGGACCGGCTCGAGGCCCTGCAGGAGTTCTGCCGTTGGGTGGGGGAGGCTTGGGTCAGGGACGGGAGTTGGGGCCATCCGATGGAACTGGGTCATGATTTTTGCGCGGGCGTGTTGCCGGGTTTGCTGGGGCGGTTGAACCAGGAGCAGCGTGCCGGGCGCGACCCGATGCCACGGTTGGCCGCGTTGCTGTGTGCATCGGCTTATGATGTGGCCCTGCACGACGCCTACGGGCGGTTGCACGATCGGCCGGTTTACGACACCTATTGCCGGGAGTTCATGAGCCGCGATCTGGCGGCTTTCCTCGAGCCTGCCAGGGGCGCGGCGGTGTCTTTTGCCGGCCGGTATCCGCACAATTATTTGATGAAAAACCCGGCGGTGCGCCTGCGGGCCTGGCATCTGGTGGGGGGGCTTGATCCGCTGGAGCCGTCGGATCGGAATGGCACCGAACCGGCGGATGGTTATCCCGTGCTGCTGACGGATTGGATTCAGCGCGACGGCTTGAAGTGTCTGAAAGTGAAGTTGCGCGGGAACGACGCGACTTGGGACTACCGCCGGCTGGTGGCGGTGGGCCGGCTGGCCTGTGCCCAGCAGGTCGATTGGTTGACGGCGGATTTCAACTGCACCGTTGACGAACCCGCCTACGTCAACGCGATGCTGGACCAGCTTCGCGACGAGCACCCGCGGCTGTATGGGATGATCCTCTACGTCGAACAGCCGTTTCCCTACGACCTTGAGACCCATCGGATTGACGTCCACGGCCTGTCCGCCCGCAAACCGTTGTTTCTGGATGAAAGCGCGCACGACTGGCGGCAGGTGCGCCTGGGGCGGGAGTTGGGCTGGACGGGCGTGGCCTTGAAAACCTGCAAGACGCAGACCGGCGCGCTGTTGAGCGCCTGTTGGGCGCGTGCGCATGGCATGGCGCTGATGGTGCAGGATTTGACGAATCCCATGCTCGCGCAGATTCCGCACGTGCTGCTGGCGGCGCATGTGGGGACGATCATGGGAGTGGAAACGAATGCCATGCAGTTCTACCCGGAAGCTTCGGCGCCGGAAGCCGCGATCCACCCCGGGTTATACCGCCGCGTGCGCGGGGAGGTGGATTTGTCCACGGTGCGGGGTGCCGGCTTCGGCTATCGCGTCGAGGAGATCCCGCGAACCTTGCCTCGGCCCGACGCGGTCTTTGGTGAGACGCGAGTAATCCGAGCCTAGTGCGGCACAGCGCCAACCGTTGGCCAAGCCGAGCGTGCTTTGTCCTGCTCGAGGCGGTCGATGGCGGTCTTCACTTTGCCACCTGCGCGGAAGGGAGTCCGTGCTGGAGCCGATCGCGCAGGGCGCGTGCGCTGCATTGTGGGACGGTGCCCCGACCTTTTGTTTACAGGTGGAGATACCGGGCGAGTCCCCGGGCCGACTTTATCTCACTGACCACGGCGAGATTCAGGCGCTCGGGGCGGAAGAAATCCCGCGCGACGCGGGTAATCTGCGCGGGCGTGATGGAGGCGACATGGCGTTTGACTTCGTCGGGCCGGGTGATGCGGCCGTAGGCGAGGTATTGTTCTCCCACCCACATCATGCGGTGTTCGGTGCTTTCCAGGCTGAGCTCCAACTGGCCAATGAGGTAATCCCGGGCCCGGCGCACTTCGGTGACGGAGGGCGGTTGGCGGGTGAGGCGGCGCAACTCGCGCAGGATGAGGGTGAGCGCGCGGGAAAGATTCGCCGCGTCGAGCCCGGCGCCGATCTCCAGCGAGCCGGTGTCGTCGAAGAAGTTCAGTCCGCTATGGACGGAGTAGGCGATGCCGTGCTCCTCGCGCAAGGTTTGGAACAGGCGCGAGCTCATGTTCTCGCCCAGAATCGCGTTGAGCAGCCTGAGGGCGTGGCGTCGCGGATCGTGGCGCGAGCAGGTACGGACCCCGAGCGCCAGTTGCGTTTGTTCGGCGGGCCGGCACTCGAGCCGGACGCGCGGGCGGTCCTGATTGGAAATCGCCGGCAGGTAGCCGGGTCTCGGACCTTGGGGGAAGGCGCGAGCGCGCCGAGCCACCATGCGCACGAAGGGCTCGTGCTGGAGATGACCTGCCGCCGCCAGAAGGGTCGAACCCGCGACGTAGTGATGCCGATGGTAGCGCAGCAACTGATCGCGCGTCAGGGCCGACACCGTGGCTTCGCTGCCGGCCAGGTTGCGGCCCAGCGGATGATCGGGCCACAAGGTTTCGGTCAGCAGATCCTGCACGTGCTGGCGAGGATCGTCGCGGTACATTTCCAACTCCTCCTTGATCACCGTGCGCTCCTTTTCGATCTCGCACGGGTCGAAGCGGGAATGAAGGAGCATGTCCAGGAGCACGTCCACCAGCGGGTCGGCGCGATCGGCTCCGGCCCGGGCATGGAAACACGTCTCCTCCTCGGTCGTGAAGGCGTTCAGGTAGCCGCCATGGCCTTCGACGGTTTCGGAAATCGCGCGGGCCGAGCGTCGCCGCGTGCCCTTGAAGAGCATGTGCTCGATAAAGTGCGACACGCCGTTCAACGAGGCCGGCTCGTGCCGTGCCCCCACGCCAACCCACACCCCCACGGCCACGCTCGCCATTTCCGGCATGGTCGCCGTGGCAACGGTGAGGCCATTGGCAAGACGAGTGACCTGGTTCATCAGCGTCCGGGGGGGCGACGCGCCAACGAACAAGGGCGGCCGCGGTTGGCGCAAATCGCGGCCCAATCAAACGGGTCGGTGCGGCGACTCCATTCGGCTTGGACGATCGATGACGTTCGAGGGATTTCAGTTCCTGTGCAGCACATCGGCGGGACAGGGCGCATGACGGGTGGCGGCCTTCACGTCCCCAATCAAACGCGGGCCGACCAGGATTGCGAGTCCCTTTCTCGGTCCTCCGGGCCATCGTGGTACCGACCTTGATCGGTCGGTCCCGGCCGGCGATGTGAACGGTGGTTGGGCGGCGAGTCGTTGGCGAATAGCGCGCAACGGTTTGCCAGCCGAGAACGGCTTGGCGAGGCAGCTTCGGCCGGCGACGGCATGGTCTGCCACACAAAGCTTGCGTGGCCGCGTGCGCTTGGGAACAGGAACGGGATGGCTGCCGGTCGGGTGTCGCGGCGGAGGACTTCCGGAACGCCCTCGCCATTGAGGTCGGGCATCAGCATGTCGCAAGGGATCAGATCGGGTTGTCCTGCCACGCCTTGCGGGACTCCCCGGCGTCCGTTTTCAGCCTCGATGACCTCGAAGCCCTCTGTATCTCAAGGAGAAGCCGCGTGTTGCGGCGCACTTGCCCGTCGTGTTCGATGACGAGGATATTGTGCGGGGGTGCAGCTTTCGCCCAATACGCCCATGGGCGTGGAAGTTTCGCGCGCCAGCGAGCCGGAGCAGGCGACCCATCGCTTCGACAGCGCCCGGGTGAGGTCAAGACTGGAGCATCAATCGCGACCCGACTCGTTGGCCTTTCCTTCACGTTGAGAGGGAGATCGAGTGGGCCAGCGGAGCAACGGCCATGAATAATCGCCGGTGCCAGCGAGTCTTTTCAGGCAGTTTGTGAAAACTTTCACAAATCGCTTGCGGGCCGATGGGCCCGTTGCTAGCGTCCGCGTGTTACAAATGGATCGCCTGATCGGTTATATGAAACCAAACCTTGCTTACCTCAATTCAGTGCTCGCGTTCGCGGCGGTGGTGCCGGTGGCCACGGCGGCGGAGATCTCGGGCAAGATCAAACTCAATGGCACGCCGCCCCCCGAGAAGACCATCACCATGGATGCGATGTGCGGCAAATTGCAGCCGAAGCCGGTGACCACCCGGCATTATGTGGTGGGGGCCGACAAAGGGCTGGCCAACGTGTTTGTGTACATCAAGAACGCGGACCTGAAAGCGCCGCCGGCGGGCGAGGCGCAGTTGCTGGATCAGGTTGGGTGCATGTACGAGCCCTACGTGATGGGAGTGGTGACGGGGCAGAAGTTCAAAATCCGAAACTCGGATCCGCTTCTGCACAACGTGCATGCGACCCCCAAGCCGGGTTCCGGCAACAAAGAGTTCAATTTCGGTCAGCCGGTAAAGGGGCAGGTCAACGAGAAGCAGTTTGACGCTCCGGAGGTGCTGGTGCGCATGAAATGCGACGTACATCCGTGGATGTTTGCCTACGTGGGGGTCGTGAATCATCCGTATTTTGCCGTGACCGACAAGGACGGCAACTTCAAGATCTCTGGTGTGCCGGCGGGCAAGTACACGGTCGAGGCTTTCCATCTGAAGGCGGGTGCCAAGACCCAGGAAGTGACCGTGGGCGCGGACGAGAAGAAGGCCCTCGAGTTCACTCTGGACGTTCCGGCCGCCCCATAACGCACGGCTTTACTCGCCGCTCCGTCAATGCCCGGCAGCCGCTGCGGTCTCACGGGAGAATCGCAGCGGTTTCGTTTCGGCGGGCGGCGGACAGCGCAGATGACCAGATCAACTGACAATCCTTGGCTGCACCGGTTCGCGGTTTTGACCGCGCTGGCGACGTGGGTTTTGATCTGGATAGGCGGCTTGGTGACAAGTCACGGGGTCGGGATGTCGGTGCCGGACTGGCCCACCACCTACGGTTACAACATGTTTTTTTTCCCGATCTCGAAGTGGGTGGGGGGCATCTTCTACGAGCATACCCACCGACTCGTGGCCTCGGGCGTCGGGCTGCTCACGGTGATCCTCTTCGTGTGGCTTGCCTTGCGGGAAGAGCGACGCTGGCTGAGGCGACTGGGAGCACTGGCGGTGTTGGCCGTGGTGGCTCAGGGTGTGTTGGGCGGCCTGCGGGTCACGGCGCTGAAGGATGAGATCGGTATCTTCCATGCGACCTTGGCGCAACTGTTCCTTGTGATGATCTGCTCCATTGCGTTGTTTACGTCGCGATGGTGGATTCAATCCGGCGATCAAGGGCGTGCGGCCGCGGGCGTCGCAGGAAAGGGTTGTCTGGTGATCAGCGGATTGATTCTTCTCCAGTTGGTGATTGGAGCCGTCATGCGTCATCAGCACGCCGGCCTGGCGATTCCAGATTTTCCGACGGCGTACGGGAAGTGGTGGCCGGACATGGACGCGGAGGCGGTATCGCGCTACAACCAGATGCGCGGCGAGGTCACCGCCGTCAATCCGATCACCGCGTTTCAGATTGGGTTGCAGATGGTTCACCGGATCCTGGGTGTTATCATCGTGGGCGCGGTGGTGTGGGCGGCCATTGGGGTGATCCGATGCTTCGGTGGCAGTTCCCTGCCGGGTCGGCTCTCGACATTGTGGCTGGTCACGCTTTTAATCCAGGTCACTTTGGGCATGGCGACCATTTGGACCAACAAGTCCGCGGACGTTGCGACCGCGCACGTGGCGGTCGGGGCGCTCAGTTTGGTCATGGGGGTGATGCTGGCGCTCATGGTATGGCGCTTGGGGCCGACATGGCGCACCGCGAAAGATTTTGACGGCGCGGGCGCCAGGGTGGGCGTTCCAGCGCCGGGGGAAGCGCGCTTGCTGGCATGAAGGCGACTGCACAACCTCTGGCGTCACCCGCGATCATGGAGAAGTCGTGGTGGGCGGTTTTTGCGGATTTGGTCAAGGCGCGGCTGACGATCCTGGTATTGCTGACGACGCTGGTGGGGTTCTATGTGGGCACAAAGGGACCGATCGACGTGGCTTTGTTGATCCACGCCATGACGGGCACGGCGTTGGTGGCGTGCGGTGCGTCGGCGTTCAACCAACTGTGGGAGCGGGAGTACGACGCCAGGATGAGGCGCACGCAGGGACGGCCGTTGCCGTCCGGCCGTCTGCAGCCGGATACGGTGTTGATTTTCGCCGGTGTCACCTCGGTGGCAGGGCTGCTCCAGTTGGCTGCGTGGGTGAACTTGCTCACGGCGGTGCTGGGGGGGCTGACGTTGGCGATCTACATTTTCATCTACACACCGTTGAAACGGGTGACGTGGCTGAACACGGCCGTGGGGGCGGTGCCGGGGGCGGTGCCGCCGTTGATGGGTTGGACGGCGGCTGGCAACGGGTTGAGTGGTGAAGGATGGGCACTCTTTGCCATTTTGTTTTTCTGGCAGATTCCGCACTTCCTTGCCATCGCTTGGTTGTACCGGGAGGAGTATGAGCGCGCCGGTTTCGTGATGCTTCCCTCCGTGGACCCGGCCGGGGTGCGGACCGGGAGCCAGGCCGTCAGTCACACCATGGCGTTGCTGATGGCCAGCCTGGCCCCGTTCTTGTTCCGGTTGGCCGGAGTCTGGTATCTGGTCGGGGCGCTGGTCATGGGAGGTGTTTTCTGGTTTCTGGCGGTGCAGTTTTCGCGGCAACTCACGGTGCGCGCGGCCCGGCTGCTGTTTTTCATGTCAATCGTGTACCTGCCGCTGCTGCTGGGGTTGATGGTCCTCGACCGGTTGAAGTGAAAATGAAGAGCTGCCTGATTGACACCGCCAAAAGCGCCCCGCTAGTTTTGCCGCCGATTCTTGCAGCGGCAGCCCGAGACCAGTTTGAATCCGAAAACCGTCAACGAGTAAGATAGACAATGGACGCAACCACCCACGCTGCACATCTCCACGAAACCCACGACGCTCATCACGAGGAAGTCGGGTTCCTGAGGAAGTATGTGTTTTCCACGGATCACAAGATCATCGGTGTCCAATATGGGTTCACCGCACTGCTGTTCCTGCTGCTGGGTTTTCTCCTGATGGCGTGCATGCGCTGGTCGATAGCGTATCCGGGCTTACCGATCCCGGTGGTGGGCGGCCTGCTGGAGAAGCTTTTTGGGTCCGACGTGGCGGCAGGCGGGGTGTTGTCGCCTGATCTCTATAATTCGTTTGGCGCCATGCACGGGACGATCATGGTGTTCCTGGCCATCGTCCCGTTGGCGTTTGCCGCCTTCGGGAACTACGTGGTGCCGTTGCAGATTGGTGCGGTGGACATGGCCTTTCCGCGGGTCAACATGGCCAGCTTCCAGTGCTACTTTCTCGGGGGCGTGGTGATGTTTGCCAGCTTTTTCATTCCCGGCGGCGCGGCCAAATCGGGTTGGACCTCGTATTCGCCGCTCGCCACCATGGCGGACCTCGGGCATCGCTTCGATGGCCAGACGTTCTGGTTGATCGGGATGGTGCTGCTGATCACCTCCTCCCTGCTGGGCGCCGTTAACTTCATCGCCACGATCATCCAGCTTCGCGCGCCGGGCATGACCTGGATGCGGATGCCGTTTTTCTGCTGGGCGCAATTTGTCACCGCGTTTCTGCTGCTGCTGGCCTTCCCACCCCTCGAAGCTGCCGGGATCATGCAACTGATGGACAATCTGTTCGGCACTAGCTTCTTCCTACCCACCGGTTTGATCGTCGCCGGCAATCCGGTGGATGTAAGCGGCGGTGGCAGCCCGCTGCTCTGGCAGCATTTGTTCTGGTTCCTTGGGCATCCCGAGGTGTACGTGCTGATCCTGCCCGCGATGGGTATTGTGGCCGAGATCATTGCCAACAACACTCGCAAACCGATTTGGGGCTACAAGTCGCTGGTCTATTCCGCATTCGCGATCGGGTTTCTGTCCTTCATCGTGTGGGCGCACCACATGTATGTCACTGGAATGGGCACGAAGATCAGCACGTTTTTCCAGACCACCACGATGATTATCTCGATCCCCTCGGTGATCATCCTGACCTGCCTCTTCATCTCGCTCTGGGGCGGATCGATCCGGTTCAATACCCCGATGCTCTTCGTCCTGGCGTTCCTGCCCATGTTCGGCATCGGCGGGTTGACGGGGCTGCCGCTGGGTTTCAACTACAGCGACCTGCACCTGCATGACACGTATTACGTGATCGCGCATTTTCACTACGTGGTAGCGCCGGGAACGATCTTCGCTCTCTTCGCCGGAATCTATTACTGGTTCCCGAAAATCACGGGTCGGATGATGAACGAGACGCTGGGCAAGATTCACTTCTGGCTTTCGCTGATCTTCATGAACTTGGTGTTCATGCCCATGTTCGCCCAAGGGATGGCTGGCATGTTGCGCCGTATGTACAACGGCGGCGCCACCTACGCCACCACCGATGGTGAAGTCGGGCTTCCGGCTGCGATCCTGAAAGCCAATATCGGCGTGACCCACGCGGCATTCTTCTTGGGGCTTGCCCAGCTTCCGTTCATCTTCAATTTCTTCTGGAGCATCAAGAACGGGAAAAAGGTGACCTCCGACAACCCATGGGATGCCACCACCTTGGAGTGGCAGACGCCGACGCCGCCGCCGCACGGGAATTTCACCAAGCCCGTGGTCGCGCATCGCGGTCCTTACGAGTATAGCGTGCCCGGCGCGGCCACGGATTTCACTCCGCAGAGCGAACCGGACAAGAAACACTAAGACCACCCCCAGAGCACGACATGGAAATCCCTTACACAGTAGAGGCGCGCAACGACACGGGCCTGTATAACGCCAAAGTGGGCATCTGGCTCTTCCTTGCCTCCGAAGTGATGCTGTTCGGCGCGCTGTTCTCATCCTACATTCTGCTGCGCGTCGGGGCGGATCCCGGCACCTGGCCCCACGGGCTGCTCAACATTCCGATTGGCACCTTCAATACGGCCGTGCTGATCACCTCCAGCGTCACAGTGGTGCTGTCTTGGGCGGCCTTGCAGATGCGCAACTTCGCCAAGTATCGGAAATTCCAGGCGATCACGATTGCCTGCGCCCTGGGTTTCCTCGGGATCAAGACCTTCGAGTACCGCGAGAAATTTGGGCATTACGAGGTGTGGCTGAAGAATCCCATCACGGTGAAGCACGGTGACAAGGAGGTGCAAACCGACCGGTTGCTCGGTCACATCGAGTTCCAAGGCACACATCCGTCGTTCTGGTCCACCGCCACGCTTGCCGCCAAGCAGGTGGAGTCGTTCAAGTTCGAGCCTGATCCGTTCCACTACACCATGACGGCGCGGGAGATGGCGCACGCCAAGAAAGCAGCGGCCGGCAAACCCCATGAGGTCATTGAGATCAAATCGGCCGACGTGAAGCGGCTCTCTGCGTTCGTGCCGGCGCACAGCACCTATTTCGGGATCTACTTCACATTGACCGCGCTGCACGCGCTGCACGTTCTCGGCGGCGCTCTCGTCATCGCTTACCTCTGGGGACCGGGCGCGAAAATGTGGAAGACGGAGCCCGAGCGTTACATCAACCGGGTCGAGGTTTCGGGGTTGTTCTGGCACTTCGTGGACTTGGTGTGGATTTTCCTCTTCCCCGTGCTTTATCTGCTTTGAAAACTATGGGTCACTCGCATTCACCTTCGCATTCCAACGCCGGTTCGGCTGACCACGCCCAGGAAGTGGCGCGGCACGTCAAAGTTTACATCACCGTCTTCATAGCGCTGTTGGTCGGCACGGTCGTGACAGTGGCGTTGAACTACCTGCACTTCGAGAGCATGACCGTCACGGTGGCCATCGCGCTGTTCGTGGCCACGGTCAAGGCTTTCCTGGTGGCGGGCTACTTCATGCATCTCATCTCGGAGAAGAAGGCCATCTATGCCATTCTGGTGAGCACCATCTTTTTCTTTGCCGCCATGATGTACCTCACGGTCTGGTCGCGGGGTCAGCTTCCTTGGGGCACGCGGTATTTGAGCAGTCCCACCCCCGGTGCTCCGGCCGGGCAGATCGGACATTGACCACTCATGTCGCTGAAAGCCTTTCACGTCCTGTTCATCGCCGTCTCGATCCTGCTGGCGTTCGGCTTTGCGGCATGGTCGTGGTGGCAGTACGTCGAATTGGAGTCGATGGGTTATCTCGCGGTGGCCTTGGTGTCCGCCGTCTGCGGCGTGGGGCTTATCGCGTATGGCCGTTATTTTCTGAGAAAACTCAAACACATCAGCTATCTGTGAAGCGCCTTGCCGTGCTGACTCCTGCCTTGGTGCTGGCCGCTCCCGGTCTGGCCAGGGCTTGTGCCACTTGTTTTGGAGCGTCGGACTCGAAAATGGCCCAAGGAATGAACATGGGTATCATGAGCCTCCTCGTGGTGGTCCTCTTTGTCCTTGGGGCTCTGAGTGTCTTTTTCGTTTACCTCGCCCGCCGATCCTCTGCGTGCGCCGGTGCGCCAGGGCCAGCACTCGGCGCGGCCGCCGATCGACACAGCGCATAATCCTTTGAACAATGCAAAAACTCCTCGGACTCCCTGAATTGGCATCGGTCCACGGCCATGAAGTGGACAAGTTGATTATCTACGTCCACTACCTGATGGGGGCCCTTTTCGTGGGCTGGACCATCTATTTCCTCTATACGATCTGGAGGTTCCGCCGGTCGCGGAATCCGAAGGCCGACTACGTGGGAGTCACCAACAACAGTTCCAACTACATCGAGGGCGCCGTGGTGGTGGTTGAGGCCGTGTTGCTGCTGGTCTTCGCCGTGCCGCTGTGGGCCCGCGCAGTCGATGACTTCCCGCCCGCGGACAAATCAGTGGTCGTCCGCGTGACCGGACGCCAGTTCAACTGGATTGCCCGCTATCCGGGCGCGGATGGCATCTTCGGCAAGCAGGATGCCCGACTGGCCACCACGGAAAATCCGATGGGCATCATCGCCCGCGACGCCAAGCGGGCCGCCGAGGATCCGGCGGGCAAGGATGACATCGTTGTCGAGGGAACCTCGGAGGTCGTCATCCCGGTCCATACCAACGTCATCGTTCATGTTTCGTCGCTGGACGTGATCCATTCGTTCAAAGTGCCCGCTCTGCGCGTGACTCAGGATGCCATTCCGGGCATGAGTATTCCGATTTACTTCGAGGCCACGCGCACGAATACCTATCAAATCAACTGTGCGCAGTTGTGTGGCAACGGCCATTCCACCATGAAGGGGCTCCTGCGCATCGTGCCCCCCGCCGACTTCGACGCCTGGGTCAAATCCAAGGCGGGGGCGGCGCCGGTCAGCTACGAGTGAGCGATCCCGTCGGCGAAGCTGGCATGGGCAGGCTGCCGGGCCTGCCCTTTGCCTTTCGCCAGCCGAAGCGATGAACTCCACCTCCCGCCGTGTGCGCTGGATCGTCTGGGGCGGGTTGTTTGCCACCATGGCCGTGGTCGGGGTGTTGTTTGTGCGCTCTGAACTGGACCGGCGGGCTCTGCGCCGGCTCTATCCCGTCTTGTTCCATGTGGGCGGCTTTTCCCTCACGAATCAGATCGGCCGGCCGGTCACGCTGAATCATTTGCGCGGCCAGGTCTGGATCGCAAACATCATCTTCACCCGGTGCGCCGGGCCGTGTCCGACGCTGACTCGGCAAATGAGCCGGCTTCAGGAGGTCCTGCCACCCGACGCACCCATCCGCCTTGTGACTCTGACGGCCGATCCGGAGCACGACACGCCGGCGGTGCTGGCGGATTACGCTCGCCGGGCCGGGGCAGACCCGACGCGGTGGGCGTTTCTGACGGGACCGCGCAGCGAGATCGCCCGCGTGGCTGTCGAGGGGCTGAAACTTGTGGCGGTGGAGAAGGACGAGGCCGCTCGCGAGAATCCCTCGGACCTGTTCATTCACAGCACCCTGTTCGTGCTGGTGGACCGGCAGGGGCGGTTGCGGGGGTTCGCGGGGCCCGACTTCACGGAGATCCGTGGCGGCGTGGAGAGCGAGGATCCGGAGGCGATTGCCAAGCTTGCGCAGGCGGCCGCAGCCCTGGCGCGCGAGAGGTGAGCAATGGATATCTCGATGCTGCCGGCCGTCAATGCCGGTCTCAATTGTGCCTGCACCGTGTTGCTGGTGGTGGGGCGGGCGTGCATCCGGCGTGGACGCCGCGAGATGCATCAAAAGTGCATGATCGGCGCCCTTGTCTGTTCCGCCGTGTTTCTTGCCAGCTACGTGTACTACCATTATTCGATGAAACAGATCCACGGCGAGGCCCACACGCGGTTCCTGGACCCCGGGTGGTTCCGACCGATCTATCTCCTGATTCTTTTTACCCACCTCGTCGGCGCCATCGCCATCGTGCCTCTGGTCATCATGACCGTGAGCCGTGCCGCCCGCGCCCGTTTCGACCGGCACAAGCAGATTGCCCGCTGGACGTGGCCGCTCTGGATGTACGTCTCGATCACCGGGGTTTTGATCTACCTGTTGCTCTACCAAATCTTCCCGCAGCGTTGAATTGTCTCGGCTCATGTCCGACGCTCTTTGCCCTCCACCAGCCGTCCTTGCGGTGTCGGCCAGTCTGAGTCCGCGGTCGCAGACGCGGGCCGTCGTGAAACTGATCGCCGCCCGGTTGCAGGAGGCCGGCTGTGCGGTGGATGTGCTCGACATGGCGGAGGAATCCCTGCCGTTGTTCAACCCGGATTCCTCCCACGCCGCGCCGGGGTTTGGGGCCCTGCGGGCGCGTGTGGAGCGGGCGGATGTTCTCCTGCTGGGCACGCCGGATTACCACGGCGGGATGAGCGGCGCCTTGAAGAATTTCTTGGATCACTTCTGGAAGGAGTTCGCCGGCCGGCTCCTGGCCCCGGTGGTGGCGTCGCAGGAAAAGGGGCTCACGGTTTCCGATCACATTCGGACCGTCGCCCGGCAGTGCTACGCCTGGGCGATGCCCTACGCAATGGCGTTCGCTGATGGCTCGGATGTGAAGGAGGGGCAGGTGATCAGCGAGACTTTCGCGGCTCGGATCCAGATGTTTGTTCGGGATGTCCGGGTCTATGGTGGGTTGCTTGCCCGGCAACGCCGCCTCGATTTGGAGGGGGCCGAGCCCGGCTTTCTCGCCCGCTATCGGGCTTCCAAGCCCGTTTGATCCGTGCTCCGGCCCGTGGCGGCGGCGACGCGCGCCTGATGCTCCCGGGCGTTTAGTAGTTGCGGCACGGCGCGGCAGACCTTTTCAAAGCCCGGGAAGTTCCAGAGATTCGGAAAGTCCCGGCACTGCTGCGGTTTGACTGGTTGGACGCGGCAATCGATGCCATCGAGAAAAACACATTCGCCGTTGGGCTTGTCCTGAAGCGCGAGCTGTTGCCGGTTGGCGGAGAGGCGGGTGAAGCGTTGGATGAAATCGTATTCGGTCAGACCGAGGAACACGGCAAGTCGGCCGATTTCCTCCTCGCTCAACCGCACCTGGCCCGGCCATCGGCAGCACGCGGCGCACCGTTGGCACTCGTAAAAGATCGGCATGGCTCGTCATCGTAAGCCGGCCCGCCAGCCACGCGAGCGCAATCCGGCGGGTCACACCAGGAACTCCAGCAGCAGCGTGAACAGCAGCGCCGTGACGGAGATCGACGTCTCCAGCACCGTCCAGGTCCGCAACGTCTCGGACACCGTCAGGCCCAGATACTCCTTCACGAGCCAGAATCCCCCGTCGTTCACGTGCGAGAGAAAAAGGGAGCCGGCGCCCATCGCGATCACGAGCAGTTCGGCATCGAGTCCGGGCTGGCTGGCCGCGATGGGGGCCATGATCGCGCTCGACAGGGTGATGGCGACCGTGGCCGAACCCACGGCCGTTCTCACGAGCGCCGCCACCAGCCAGCCCAGAATTAGCGGCGAAAGCGGCAGGGGCCGGACTGCGGACGCGATGGCGTCGTCCGCGCCGCTCGCATCGAGGACTTTGCTGAAGCCGCCACCGGCCCCCACCACGAGGATGATGCCGGCGGCGGGGGCGAGGCTTTCCTCGGTGAACCTGAGCAGCGCTTGCCGGCTGAAGCCACAGGCGTGACCGAAGGCCACCAGCGAGAACAGCATTCCGCACAGGAGCGCAACGAGCGGTGCCCCCACGAACTCCGCCCACGGAAGGGCCGGATGCCCGGCGGGCAGGGTCAACCTCGCCGCGCTCGCGCCAAGCATCAACAGCACGGGCAGGAGCATCGTCAGGAGGGTAAGGCCGAGTCCGGCCCGATTTGGTGGTCGGCTTGAGGTGGCGACACTTGTACCTCCGGAGATGGCGGAGGAACCGATCTCATGGAGAAGCCGTCGGGGAAACAACGGCCCGGTGATCACCGCCGTCGGCAGGGCGACGCACAGCGAGAGCAGGATGGTTCGCCCGGTGTCGGCCTGCAGTTTCTCGATGGCCACCATCGGCCCCGGGTGAGGCGGCACCAGTCCGTGGGCCACCGACAGGCCGGCCACCATGGGAATCCCCAGTTGAATCACCGGCAAGCGGGTGCTTTGCGCCACGGCAATCAGCACGGGCACAAGGAGCACCAAGCCCACGCCGAAGAACACGGGCAAGCCGACCACCAGACCGATCAACGTCATGGCCCATGTCATGCGTGACTGGCCAAACCACGCCAGAAAACGCTCCGCGATCACCTCCGCTCCACCCGACTCGGTCAGCAGCCGGCCCAACATGACCCCGAGTCCCACCACCACGGCGATGAAGCCGAGTGTCGAGCCGACCCCCTCTTGGAATGCATTGACCAATCGCGCAGGTGAAAGGCCCCCCGTCATGCCAACGTAGGCCGACGCCAGGATCAGAGCCGGAACGGCATGCAACCGGGCCACGGTGATCAACAGGATCAGCCCCGCAATGGCCGCCAAGACGTGGCCCAGAAGGAAGGGGTCCGGGGTCGGTGCGGGCATGCGTAGCGATGCTGGGCGATCCGGGGTGGCGTGGCAATTCGGGAAAAAATGATTCGGGCAACAGACGCCAAGGAGGTGGGGGTTGGGGAACCCCGCTGAAGAAACGTTCTGCTACCCGAATCGGGAACACTATTGGAAGCGGCCCGAGGGTTTGTCAACAAGTTTGGGGCAATTCTTTGGGAAAGGCTGGGTAGATCGTGACCCCCCTGTGGTGAAGCTCAAGGTGTTGAGCGCCCGCCGCAAGGATGAGCTGCTGCGCCTCCTCCGGAGGAGGCGCAGCAGCGGCGCGCAAATCTTGCCATCCTCCCGGCGTGCAT
>DATLZF010000084.1:0-10910 GCA_035574135.1 Candidatus Methylomirabilota bacterium | reverse complement strand
TGTTCATGGCTTCGGTAACACCCATTTTTGAGTCAACCGGGCGGTTCCGACCGCCCTGCGCCCCGCCTTCGGTAACAATCTTTTTGAGTCAAATCACTTGCCATTGCGAAGCTCCGGCTTGATTGGCCGAAGGCCCTTTGTTATCAACGCTGGCACAGCCCGTTTTGCCATCGGCCATCTGCCATTTGCCATTGCAATGTGGCTCACCGAAACCGATCAAACCCTGGAAAGGACTCCCTCATGGCCAAATACCAGCACTTCGAGGAACTGCCCGTCTGGCAGGAAGCCAAGCGCCTTTACAACGCCGTGCTCGACCTGCTCGAAGAACCCGGCGTCCCCCTCACCCCCGGCTTCCGCAACCAACTGGATCGCGCCGCGCTCTCCGTGTCGAATAACATCGCCGAAGGCTTCGAGCGCTCGACCACGAATGAACTGCAGGCGTTCATCGCCGTCGCTCGCGGCTCGTCCGGCGAAGTGCGCTCGATGATGGCCGTGGTGCAGGACCGGCCCAAGCTCAAGTCCATTGCCCGACAATTGCAGCGCATTCGCGCGCTGGCCGAATCGTGCGCGCGCCAACTCACCGGTTGGTCGGGCTCGATCGAGAAACTCTCCTTCGAAGGCCGCCGCCAACTGCCGGAGAAGGAACGCGCCCGGCGTGAAGTCGCGGACAAATTCAGGCAATCCCGCCTGACCTGGCTGCGCTCCCTCAAACCCGACCATCCCCTCTACAACTCCTCCGAAGCCCGCGCCGCCCGCGGCGAACCGGAAGACTGACAAGGGCCAATGGCAAATGGCCGATGGCACAGCCAATTAACGCCAACGGTCCGTCATCCTCCATCGGCCATTTGCCATCTGCCATTTGCCATGGCGACCGCCGCGTGCATGAGCCGCATCCGTTACCTCGTCAGTTACGACATCAGCCATCCCAAACGGCTGCGCCGCGTGGCCCGCGTGCTCGAAGGCTTCGGCGTCCGCCTGCAATACTCCGTCTTCGAGTGCCCGCTCGACGAAATGCGGCTGGCCATGCTCAAGGCGGCCTTGCAGCCCATCCTCAAACACGACGAAGACCAGGTACTCTTCGTCTCCCTCGGACCCAGTTCCAACGACGCCAGCCTGATCATCGAAGCGCTGGGCCTGCCCTACACCGTGCGGACACGCGTGACGATCATCTGAACCTCGCCATCCGTCCTTTGCGCAACCCCCTTGGCCATTTGCCATCGGCCATTGGCTATCGCCCAGTTGCGATCAGGTTGTCTCCCTTTGCGATTTGCCATCCCCGCCTGCCCTGGCGCCCCAAATTGAACCACCAGCGCACACGTGTGCGGGCCGAAAAACAGACTTGTCGCGCCGTCGCAACCTTGCCCTAATGCCGCCGGCGAACAAAGCCTTCCGGCCTCCGCCACCGACCACCTTTCCTCCGCCATTGGGAAGGCACGCTCCTTGAAATCGCGACGACTGCGCCTGGACACGGCGACGTGGCGCGAGCGCGGCAGTGCTGGCGCTCGCCCGCAACAGCGCTCGCATTGCCGCTGGCTCCTGCGGCCACGCACCTTCGGCCCGACGGCATCGGCTCTTTACCAGCGACCGCGGGGCAGCAGGTGTGGGCGCTCGTTCCTCGCGCCCGCACCCGCTGCCCCGCGCAGAGAATTCGAGCAGGAGCCGCAGTCGCCGCGATCTCAGCCAGCGTGAGGCGGCAATGTCGGCCACGCCGAAGGTGTTGGAGTACTGGGCCGCAGTCGCCGCGATCTCAGCCAGCGTGAGGCGGCATTTGATGGCGAGATTTGCCTTGGATTCGGATTGACTTTGCTCATTGCCCTTGGAACGCTGCCGACGTTTCAAAAGCCTCGCTCGCATGCGCTCCCGCCTTGCGACGATTCTACTAGTCACCGGGACGTTGCTGGCGTCTGTGGCGGGCGTGACAGGGCAAACCAATCGCGCGCTGTCGATCCGGGAGGTGACGGCCGAAGAAACCGTGTTGGACGTCTTCGCGCCTCTCGGCCAGCGGTTCGAGTTGCTCTCCTCGCCTGATCTAACCCATTGGTTTGTGGAGTTGGAGTTCGACGGCACGGGCGGCACGAACGAACAGCGCCTGGCGGGTGGGCGGGATTGGCCCCGGCACTTCTACACTCTGGGCCGCGACACCAACGGGCCGCGGATGACGTATGAGTTCCTCAACGTCTCCAACTACTCGTGCCCGCCGATGGACGCCGCGGTGCCGCACCCGTTCACCAGCACGCTGCCGGTGCTCATCACCAACGTGGCCTTCGAGGTGGACGGCGCCCGGAGCCTGACGCTGGCCGAAACGGCCGATCTGATTACCAACGCCGCAGCGCGCGCCGCGCTGGTCAATGCGTCGATACCTCCGCGATTCCATGCCACCATCTTTCATTCCTGGCCGAACATCCTGAACCTGACCGAAATCTTTTACCGCGACTCCAATCTGGCGTCGAACATCCTCAAGGATATTCTCCGGTTCGAAGACCCGAACAACGCGCCCCTCGTCCGCGCCCGGCTGCATGACGGACTGACCCGGGGCGACCGAGTTTTTCTGGCGCGCGACTTTTACACAACCATCACGGTGTCCACCTGCCTTTTGGTCGAAGTCCACTTCGCCATGGCCATCAACCTGGACGCGCGCGAAGCGTTCGAAATCCAGGCACACGGCCGGGAGGCTGAGGGGTTGGGACGGCTCACCGACCCGCGCGTGGCCGTGCTGAATACGCTCTTGCAACAACCCGCGGGCCTGCCGCTCGGACCCGTTTGGGATCTTTGCCTGCGTGGCAACATTCTCCGGCAGAAGTACCACGCCATCGTGGTGGACAAGCTGGATGAACCGCCGGCCACGCCGTTCTGGATCGAACGCGTTCACCTCCTGTGCGACCCGGGTCACGGAAACGCGCCGCCGCTTCCGGCCGTCGCGCCGTGGGACATCCCTCGATGCCCGCCATGGTGGCCGTTCTGGCCGCCGGGCCAGCCGTTGACCAACGATCTCATCATCATCCGCAAGCCGCCGCGCCGGCCGGACCCGCCGATGAATCCTCATCATCCTCCGCCCCCGCCTCTGCGGCTTGCGCCGGTTGACCGGCTGCCGGCCGACCCGTGGCCCTTCCCGGACCCGGACCTCGACCAGGAATTGCCGCCGGACGAGCCGGACGAGCCGTCGGAAGGCGGCGTCGAGACCGAGCCGTGCGACAACACGGCCGGCACACTCGTCACGCTGATGAACGCGAAGTCAAACGACTTGGCCATGGCGCGTTCCTGCTACACCCAGGATCGGGCGATTTTCGACGACAAGTTCGGCTACGTCTGGCCCGTGTCGCCTTCGTCCGTCGCGTTCAAGGACCCGGCGCTTCAGGCGCTGTTCGGGCAATACATCGCCCTGGTCGCCCAGCGTCAGGGCGACATCGTGGCGCTTCGCGCGCTCACGGCGTCCGAGCGGCAATACCTCATCGACAAGTCCGCCAACTGGGGTGCCTTGGAAGAATTGGCTGCGTTCTACCGCGGCAGCGCCTGGGCGAACCTCGTCGAAGTCGGCGGCTCCTGGCGCGAACTGTCCGTTCCCTGCATGCCCGTCGTCCTGCCGGGACCGGGTGGCTTCGGCGGACTGATGGTGGAGATCGGCCCCGAACAACAGCTTCCCGTCATGCGCGCCATCCTATATGGCGTGATGAACGGCGCGACATGGAACGAGGCCGTGGACGCCGCCATCCGCGACCTGGGTTTCACGGGGCTGGATGTAGCCGTCTGGCGACACTACGCGGCCTGCCTCAAGCGCTTGATGCGCGCGCAAATGCAGGCCGCCGATTTCACGGAGGACGAAATCCGCGTGATGTTCGACGGCATCGACGCGCTCCCCCGTGCCGTGGCGCAGTGCATTCGGGATTACCTGGCGTATTACCAGGCGCATCAACCTCTCTGGGCGCAACGCGAGGAGCAAATCCGCCAGTTGGAGAACGAAATCAACGAGACCCTGCGCCGGCGGTTCCGCGCCGAGGCCATCGAGCAGAACTTCAGGCCACGCCTCGAGTCCAATCGCCGATGCGACCAGGAATTGCAGATACTTCGCGCGTTTCTGATCCATTGCCAGAACCCTTCGGATCCCGAAGCGTTGCCCCTCTATTCGGACCTCGACAGATTCTGCTCCGTGCTCGGGGGCATTCTGGCCAACCCCGCGTACTCGGGCATCACCGGCTTGCGCAGCTACGTCCAAATGCTCATCAACGTCAACTGCCCCTGAACACGCCGACCTCCGCCGCGTGCCCTTTGCGTTCTGGGAAAATCCTGTTGCGCCAGCCCGAATCGTGTTCAACGGCGGCGACGCTCCGGCCGCTTCAAACCATGAAATCGTTCTTGCTGCTCTTCTTTTGCGCCGCACTCGCACTCTCCGCGGCCAACAAGCCCAACGTCCTCTTCATCGCCGTCGATGACCTGAACCACTGGGTCGGGCGCAATCCGCAGACCAGGACGCCGCACATCGACCGGCTGGCGAAGATGGGTGTCACGTTCACGCGCGCCTACTGCGCCGCGCCCATTTGCAATCCGTCGCGCACGGCGCTCTTGTCCGGCAAGCGGCCGAGCACGACGGGCGTTTACGACAACGGCAATCCTTATCAAGCCGCGGTCACGGCGGACGAATCGCTCGTCACCACGTTCAAGAAGGCCGGCTACACGACGCTGGGCATGGGCAAGCTGTGGCACGGCGGGCTGGGGTGGGAATCGCAGTGGGACGTGGCCGCCCGTGGCGGCAGCGGCTACCCGGCGCCCAAGGAGGACAGGAGCATCGGCCCGATCAAATTCGCCCCGCTCGACTGCGACGATGCCGACACCGGCGACTACAAGATTGCCAGCTTCGGCATCGAGCAACTGGGGAAGAAGCACGGCAAGCCGTTCTTCCTCGCGCTCGGTTTCCACAAGCCCCACATGCCGTGGAACGTCCCGCGCAAATACTACGACCTCCATCCGCTCGACCAAATCCAGCTTCCGCCGCATCGCACGAACGACCTAGATGATCTTCCGCCCGCCGGCGTGCAGATGGCGCGCGCGTTCGGCGACCACGCGAAAGTGCTCGCGTCCGGCCGCTGGAAGGAGGCCGTGCAGGGCTATCTCGCCGCCGTCAGCTACCTCGATGCGCAGGTCGGCCGCGTGCTCGATGCCTGCGACAAGTCGGCCTACGCCACGAACACCATCATCTGTTTCTGGGGCGACCACGGCTGGCATCTGGGCGAGAAGGAGCACTGGCGCAAGTTCGCGCTCTGGGAGGAGGCGACGCGCGCGCCATTCATCTGGGTGGCGCCCGGCGTGACGAAGGCCGGCGGCCGTTGTGAGCGCACGGTGGATTTCATGAGCATCTACCCGACGCTGTGCGAACTCGCCGGCATCGCCGCGCCGAAACATCTCGAAGGCGTGAGCATCGCGAAGCTGCTGCGCAATCCCGCCGCCCAGTGGACAACGCCTGCACTCACCACGCACGGGTTCCAGAATCACGCTGTGCGCACGGAGGAATGGCGTTACATCCGTTACGCGGACGGCGGCGAGGAGCTCTACAACCACACCGCCGATCCATACGAGTGGAACAACCTTGCGAAGGCGGGCCCGGGTGTCGCTCGAATCAAACAGGAACTGGCGAAGCACTTCCCCATCGTGAACCTGCCGGCGGCGAAGCGGCGCGCGGGCGCAGCGGAGTAAGGCGCTCGGCCGGCGCTAAACCGCGATGGGCGCCTTGATGGAAGGGTGCGGGTCGTAGCCGACGATCTCAAAGTCCTCGAAGCGGAAGTCGTGGATGTTCTTCACCGCAGGGTTGAGCTTCAGGGTGGGCAGCGGACGAGGTTCCCGCGTGAGTTGGAGCTTCGCCTGTTCGAGGTGGTTTGCATAGAGGTGCAGGTCGCCGAACGTGTGGACAAACGTGCCGGGCTTCAGACCGCAGACCTGCGCGACCATGTGGGTGAGGAGCGCGTAGCTGGCGATGTTGAAGGGGACGCCCAGAAACAGATCGGCGCTGCGCTGGTAGAGCTGGCATGAGAGTTCGCCATCCTGCACGAAGAATTGAAAGAGCGCGTGGCAGGGAGGCAGCGCCATGCGGTCAATCTCGCCGGGATTCCACGCGGTGACGATGTGGCGCCGGCTGTCGGGGTTGGTCCTGATTTGCCCGATGACCTGGTCGATCTGGTGGATGGACCGTCCGTCGGCGGTGCGCCAGTCGCACCATTGGGCGCCATAGACTCGGCCGAGGTCGCCGTTGGCATCGGCCCATTCGTCCCAGATGGTGACGCCGTGGTCGCGGAGGTATTTCACGTTCGTATCGCCCCGCAGAAACCAGAACAGTTCGTGGATGATCGACTTGGTGTGGAGCTTCTTGGTGGTGAGGAGGGGGAATCCGTCCGCGAGCGGGAAGCGGGCATGGGCGCCGAAGACGCTGTAGGTGCCGGTGCCGGTGCGGTCGGGTTTGAATTTGCCTTCGGCGAGGACGAGGCGGAGGAGGGCGTGGTACTGAAGCATCGGGGGAAGGGTGAGGCGGAACGCGTAAAACGCCGGGGCGCGCGCCCTGGTGCGGGACAAAAAAGGATTGCGGGAAGCGGCCCGCTCAGCGAACCGGACCGGCGTGCCGCCTGTGAAAGGCGACGACGGCGACAAGGCCAAGGCCGATCAATGCGAGGGTGCCCGACTCGGGCACCGGGGTGACGACCATGTTCCAGTTGTCGAAGCCAGCGGCGCGGGAGAGCGTGGCGCCGCCGTTGTCATTGGCGGTGACGAACCCCAGCAGCAGCGGAGCGCCCGAGGCGGAGAAGTCCGGATGTTCGCTGGCGCTGGCGACCGTGCGAAAGTCCGCGGCTCCAAGCCCGGTCATGCTGAGTGTCTGCCAGTTGAAGCTGCTGTTGACGAGGAAGGAGAGGCTTGGCAGGTAGTTGATGCCGTTTTGCTGGATGGCAGGGAGGACGCCAACGCCAATGCCCGCATGGTTGAGGATGGCCAGTTGATCGATGGAAAAGCTCAGAGTGCTGACAGCGCCAAGCGCGGGATTGTAAGTCGCCCCGTTGCGGTAGTGGAAGGCGACGAGGACGCCGGAGAAATTCTGGTGATCGACGCGGCGGTAGGCATCGGGGTTGCCGCCCGCCGGCACGAGGCTGGTCGCCACCGAGCCGTTGCCGGCCGTTTGGATGGTGGTCCAGTCCGCCGGCGCAAAAGCGCCGTCCTGATAAACGGAGTCGGCGGAAAAAGCCGAGTAGCCTGTGAGGACGAGCGCCAAAAGGAAACGCGCAATGCGAAAACAAGAGCTCATACTCGGAGTGGTTGGATACAAATGCAGTCTAAGACAGTTCTGGCGGGAGTTGCAAGCAATTCTACTGGCCAGCCAGCGCTTGATTTGACTCAAAAAGATTGTTACCGAAGGCGGTGCGTCGGGCCTCATTTCGGTCGCCTCATACCTTCGCCCTGCTCTCCCTCCTGGCCTTGGGGGCTTGGCCGCAAATCGTCCCAGAATTTCGTTTTCTTTTCCGACTTGGTTCCTAGTATCGGCCCCTGCCTGCGGCCCCGGCTGCCGGCGTTTCAACCTGAATTGCGATTATGCCACTGACACACACGCGAGATCTCTTTGCCAAGGCGTTGAAGGGCAAGTATGCCTTGGGCGCCTTCAATGTGAACAACATGGAGTTGCTTCAGGCCATCGTGGAGGCGTGCGAGGAGGAAAAGGCGCCGGTAATGCTTCAGATTTCCAAAGGCGCTCGCCAGTACGCCAACCCGGTTTATCTCAAGAAGCTGATCGAGGCCGCCGTCAGCCTGACGAACATTCCCATCGCCATCCATCTCGATCACGGCGATTCCTTCGAGTTGTGCAAGGAATGCATCGACGAGGGCTTTACCAGTGTGATGATCGACGCCTCTCACGAGCCGTTCGAGAAGAATGTTGAAATCACCCGGCGGGTTGTGGAGTACGCCCACAAGCACAACTGTGTGGTGGAGTCCGAGCTGGGCCACCTGGTGGGCGCACAGTTCGATGAAGGCGAAGAGGGCGGCAATTACTCCAAGAGCGGCCACTACACCAATCCCGAGGAGGCGGTGAGGTTTGTCAAGGAATCCGGGTGCGATTCCCTGGCGGTGGCCATTGGCAACAGCCACGGCGCCTACAAGTTCAAGGGCGAGCAACATCTCGACCTCAAGCGCCTGCAAGCCATCAAGCAGGCCCTGATGGACGCCGGCATGGGCGATTACCCGCTGGTGCTCCACGGGGCGTCGAGTGTGCCGAAGGACCTCGCTGACGAGATCAACAAGTACGGCGGCAAGCTTGGCACCGACACCGCCGGCGTGCCCGAGGCCGACATCGAAGTGGCGCGGCGCACCGGCTGCACCAAGGTGAACATCGACACCGACCTGCGCCTGGCCATGACCGCCGCCATCCGCAAGGTGATGTGGGAGAACCCCAGGGAATTCGATCCGCGCAAGTATCTCGGTCCGGCTCGCGCCAAGGTGAAGGAGCTCGTCCGGCACAAGATCAAGAACGTGCTCTGCTGCGCCGGCCACGCCTTCGACTGAGCCGGCGGCTGCGTTGGTTGGGATGCCGGTTCCGCCTGCTCTCTCGGTGCGGAGGCCGCGTGGCTGAAGGCTTGCCCTCTGCCAGCCGTTCCCGCATGAAACGGCGATGACTGCTCACGCTCCCGTGCGCCCGCGCATCATCATCCTCGACGGTCACACGCTCAATCCCGGCGACCTGAGTTGGGAGCCACTCCAAGCTCTCGGGGAATGCGTCCTGTACGACCGAACCTCGCCGGACCAGATCGTTCCCCGGCTGGCCGGTGCCGCGCTGGCCATCACGAACAAGGTTCCCTTCAGCCGGGAAACCATCGAGGCGCTTCCCGCTTTGCGCTACATCGGGGTTACGGCCACGGGCTACAACATCATCGACGTGGTGGCGGCGCGGGAGCGCGGGCTGGTCGTATCGAACGTGCCCAGCTACGGCACGAAATCCGTGGCCCAGCACACCTTGGCGCTGCTGCTCGAACTCACGCAGCATGTCGGGCATCACGCGCAGTCGGTGCGGGAGGGCCGCTGGAGCCGCCACGCGGACTGGTGCTACTGGGACCATCCGCTGGTGGAGCTGGACGGGCTGACCCTGGGCGTCGTCGGCTGGGGGCGCATCGGCCAGGCGGTGGGGAGGCTGGCGGAGGCATTGGGGATGAAGGTGGTGACGGCGCGCTCCAGTTCCGGCCGCTCACGGGCCGGTGGTCCGGTTGAACTCGACCTGGACGAGTTGTTCCGCACCAGCGACGTCGTGAGTCTGCATTGCCCGTTGACGCCGCAGACGCGGCACCTGGTCAACGCCCATCGCCTGGCCCTGATGAAGCCGACGGCATTTCTGCTCAACACCAGTCGCGGACCGTTGGTGGACGAGCCGGCGCTGGCCGAGGCTTTGAACCGCGGCGTCCTGGCCGGCGCGGGCCTGGACGTGCTTGCCACCGAACCACCACCGGCGGACAACCCGTTGCTCACCGCCCGCAACTGCCTCATCACCCCTCACCAGGCCTGGGCTTCGCGGGCGGCGCGCAGCCGCTTGATGCAAGCCACCGTGGCCAACGTGGAGGCCTTTCTCGCCGGCCGGCCGAAGAACGTTGTAACCTGACCCGCGGCCGTGTTGACATCACAGGCATGAGCATGGCGATGGTGTGGGTGAAACGGCTGATCTGGCTGCTGGTCCTGGCTGGTGTGGGTGGCGGCGCCTGGTGGTACTACGCCGAGCAACAGAAGACACCGCCCCTCGAGTACCGCACGGCCACGGTGACGCGCGGCGACGTGGTCCAGGCGGTGACAGCCAACGGGGCGCTCACCCCCGTGCGCAATGTCGAGGTGGGCAGTCAGATTTCCGGCACGCTCATCGACGTGAAGGTGGATTTCAATTCCAAGGTCAGGGCCGGCGACGTCGTGGCGCAGATTGACCCGGCCACTTACGAGCGGGCCCTGGTGCAGGCCGAGGCGGAGCTGGCCAACGCCGCGGCGGCGCTCGAGCTGTCCCAGCTCAGTTTCAACCGGGCCAAGGAACTCTTCGCCAATCAGCTCATCTCCCGCTCCGAGTTTGATGAAGCCAAGGCCAACCTCAGCCAGGCCGAGGCCAACGTGAAGATGCGCCAGGCCAATGTTGAGCGCGCCAAGGTCGATCTGAGTCGCACCACCATTTATGCGCCCATCGATGGCATCGTCATCACCCGCAGGATCGAAGTGGGGCAGACGGTGGCCGCCAGCCTCAACGCGCCCACGCTCTTTGTCATCGCCAATGATCTGACCCAGATGCGCATCGAGGCCGCCGTGTCCGAGGCGGACGTTGGGGGCGTCACCGAGGGACAGGAGGTGAATTTCACGGTGGACGCCTTTCCCGGCCGGCAGTTTAAGGGGGTCGTCCAGCAAGTGCGCTTTGCTCCCAACACCAACCAGAACGTCGTCACCTACACCACCATTGTCGAGGTGGATAATCGGGACCTGAAGCTGCGGCCGGGCATGACAGCCAATGCCAGCATCATCATTGGTGAAAAAAAGAACGTGCCCCGCGTGCCCAATGCCGCGCTGCGCTTTCGCCCGCCGACGGGCGCCATCGTCCGCTCCGCTGATACCAACGCCCCGGTCGCCTCGGGCAAGGTCGAGATTGCCACCAGCGGGCCGTTTGCCGGGTTGCCCGTGCCGCCCTGGCAGGCTGGTGGCCAGCGACGCCGACCCACCGACGCCGAGCGGGTCGCTTACGAAGCGTCGCTGACGGCCGAGCAGAAGCAGCGGTATCAGCAGGTCATGGCCGACATGCGAGCCCGGTTCGCCCGAGCTGGAGACGGCCCGGGTGGCTCGGGTGGTTCCGGTTTCGACAGGCCACGCCGTGTTGAATCCGAAGGGCCGCGGTCGCAGACGATTTACGTGGTGGAGAAGGAAAAGACCGGCGC